>NZ_JBKFBI010000184.1:0-9825 GCF_053346095.1 Methylobacterium sp. A52T
GGGTCTGACGGGCGGGGCGGGCCGGGAGCCGGCCCGCCGCGTCGCCCGCCGCCGCGGCGGACGCGGCGTCGTCCGCGGCCGGCACGCCCGCGCGCAGATCCGTCAGCCCGTCCTCGAAGACCCGCACGGCCGCGGCGATCGCGCTGGCCTCGTCCCGCAGCGCGACGTGCGGCCGGGGGTGATCGTCGGCTCCGGGCCGAACCGCGTTCAGGGACAGGCTGAGCTTCGACATCGATATGGTCTCCCTGGATCGGCCGCACCATGGGGCGTCAAGGATAACGATGCGTTAATCCAGCAGAGCCGCGGCGCGCACAGGAGGAATCGGCGCCCGCCGGGGGAATTACGGCCTAAATCTTCCGGGTTATGGCGGTCAAAGCTGTCGTAAGACAATCGGATGCTGGCTTGATCGGCACATGCACCTCGGAACGCGGAGCGAGATCGCCGCGAAACTCGTCTCCGGACGCGGGCCGCGCGCCGACACACCCTGTGGCGCCGCGGCGGTCCGACAGCGCTAGCGCTCGGTGAGCTTCATCTCGATCCGGCGGTTGCGGGCGTAGGCTTCCTCGGTCGCCCCGGCTTCGAGGGGCTGGAACTCGCCGAAGGCGCCCGCCAGGAGGTGCTGCGGCGGGATCCCCTTGCCGGCGAGGAACTGCACCACCGCGATGGCGCGCGCCGCCGAGAGGGACCAGTTCGACGGGAACTGCGACGTGCTGATCGGGCGCGCGTCGGTGTGCCCGTCGACGCGGAGCACCCAGGGCAGGTCCGCCGGGATCTGCTTGGCGAGCTCCGAGACCGCGCCGGCGATGCGGTCGAGCTCCGGCCCGGCCTCGGGCTTGAGGGTCGCGGAGCCGGCCGGGAACAGCACCTCGGATTGCAGCACGAAGCGGTCGCCGACCACGCGGATATCGGGCCGGTTGCCGAGGATCTGCCGCAGGCGGCCGAAGAAGTCGGACCGGTAGCGGGCCAGCTCCTGGACCTTCTGCGCGAGGGCGACGTTCAGCCGGCTGCCGAGCTCGGCGATCCGGGCCTGGGATTCCTTGTCGCGGCTCTCGGAGGCCGCGAGGGCGTCCTCCAGGGCGGCGAGCTGGCGGCGCATGGCGCTGATCTGCTCGTTGAGCAGGTCGATCTGGGACTGCGCCCGCCGGGTCGCGCCGCGCTCGGTCTCCAGCTGCTTGTCGAGGGTGCCCGCCGCGCCCTGGCTGACCGTCGCGGCCTCGGCCTGCACTTTGGCCCGGTCGCGGTCGGCCTCGACGCCGGCCAGCGTCGTCCGGAGATTGCGGGCCTCCTCCTCCTGGTTGCGGCGGTTCGTCCGCTCCAGGGCGAGAAGGTCGGTGAGGTCGGCGATCTGGCGGTTGAGCCTCGCCAGGGTCTCGTCCCGTCCGGTCAGCTCCTGCGACAGGAAGAACTGTCCGACCACGAAGACCGTGAGCAGGAAGACCACCGACAGCAGCAGCGTGGCCAGCGCGTCGACGTAGCCGGGCCAGACGTTGAGCGTCCGCCGGGTCCGGGTCGCCGTGGAGGCCACTAGACGCGCTCCCGGCCCAGCCGGTCGAGCACCTGCTTCAGCTCGCGCTCGCGGCTCGCCTGCGCCTCGACCCAGTCGCGGATCATCTGCTGCTCCGCGCGCATGTGCTGGACGAGGCCCTGGATGCCCTCGGCGAGGTTGGTCATCGCCTGGGTCGCCGCGCGGCTGCCGCCGCCCTCGGCCACCAGGGCGCTCAGGCGGTCGACCGCCTCCTTCAGCTCCTGCGTGCCGGCAGCCGGCCGCGCCGCGGTCGCCGCCGCAGCGACCGGCGCCGTCTCCGGGGCTGCCGCGCCGGACATCAGCCAGTCCTGCAGCTCGTTGTGGAACCGGGCATGGGCCTGGCCCGCCTGCAGTTCCAGGAAGCCGGTGATCAGCGACGAGGCGAGGCCGAACAGCGAGGCCGAGAAGGCCAGACCGATGCCCGAGAGCGGCACCGCGAGGCCCGATTTCAGCTCGTCGAACATCACGCCGGCATCGCCGCCGCCGCGCATGCCCTTGATGACGCCGCCGACTGCCGACAGCGTGTCGATGAGGCCCCAGAAGGTGCCGAGCAGGCCGAGCAGGATCAGGATCCCGGAGATGTAACGCAGGATCTCGCGGCCCTCGTCGAGGCGCACCGCGATCGTGTCGAGGTAGCCGGTCGTGCCCGGGAGGGTGGCTCCGCCGGCCCGCGCGGCGATCGTCGGCGCCATCGGCGCCAGCAGGGCGGGCGGCTTCTTCACCTGCGCGCCGCCCGCGACGGCGTTGACGTAGGCG
Source organism: Methylobacterium sp. A52T (assembly GCF_053346095.1). Taxonomy (NCBI): domain Bacteria; kingdom Pseudomonadati; phylum Pseudomonadota; class Alphaproteobacteria; order Hyphomicrobiales; family Methylobacteriaceae; genus Methylobacterium; species Methylobacterium sp. A52T. The sequence goes on from NZ_JBKFBI010000184.1 coordinate 2,282, forward strand.
GTCTCGCGGAACAGCCGGACGACCTGCCCGAAGGCGATCAGGACGGCGATCAGCAGCACGCCGAGGATGAGCCCATTGAGCCCGGGATTGGCCAGGAAGGCCGGTGTGATCTGCCGGAACAGAATGAAGGCCAGGAAGCCTACAAGGATCAGGAAGATGACCATCCGCCCGAGATAGATCCCGGGCTGTGCCAGCGGCCCATTCTTGTCGTCGCCGGTTTCTCGGGCGGCCATCGATCGTTCTAGCCTGATCTCACCACGCGGCAGCCGGCCATCGGCGCCCCTCGGGGGGCACTGTGGGGGTAGGCCCGCACGCGATCAAGTCTCGGGAAGGTCACCGCGGAGCTATGCCCAGGCCGATCGAGACCAGTCCCGCACAAAAGGCTTAGCGGCCCGCGACCGGCTTACGCCAAACCGGCATCCACCGGTCCGAACGGGACGCTAATCCCAGAAATGCGGGGCGGTCTCCTCGAGATTCGGACCCAGGCGGAGGGCCGCGACCCGCGTGGCGAGGCCGCGCCCGTCCGTCTCCACCGCGATGCCGCACAGGGTGCCCTCGCCGACGGCCACCTCCCAGCGGGAGCCGGGCGTCTTCTGGATCATGCGGCGGATCGGCTCGTCCTTCTGCATGCCGATCACCGAATCGTAATCGCCGCACATGCCGGCATCCGACATGTAGGCCGTGCCGCCGGGCAGGATCCGGTGATCCGCCGTGGGCGTGTGCGTGTGCGTCCCGACGACGAGGCTCGCCCGGCCGTCGAGGTAGTGGCCGAAGGCCTGCTTCTCGCTCGTCGCTTCGGCGTGGACGTCGACGATCACCGCGTCCGCCGCCGCGCCGAGGGGGCAGGCGGTGAGCTCGCGCTCCACCGCCGCGAAGGGGTCGTCCATCGCGTCGAGGAAGACCCGGCCCATCACGTTGACCACGAGGACGCGGGCGCCGCCCTGGGTCTCCACCACCGTGGCGCCGCGGCCCGGCGTGCCGGGCGGATAGTTCGCCGGCCGCACCAGGCGCGGCTGGCGGGCGATGAACACCATCGCCTCGCGCTGGTCGAAACTGTGGTTGCCGAGGGTGACCGCGTCGGCACCGGCCTGGATCAGCTCGTCGCAGATCGTCTCGGAGATGCCGAAGCCGCCGGCCGCGTTCTCGCCGTTGACCACCACGCAGTCGAGGCGCCAGCGCTCCCGGAGCCGCGGCAGGTGCTCGCACACCACGGTGCGGCCCGAACGCCCGACGACGTCGCCGAGGAAGAGCAGGCGCATGGGTCAGGCGGTCCTGTCGCAGCGGATCACGCCGTCTTCGGTGATCACGAACTGGAGGGGGCGGTCGTGCGGCTCAGCCGGCACGCGCTCAACCTCCTGGGCGGCGAAGCCGATGCCGACGGTCAGGACCGGGCGTGTCCGGGACAGGCGCGCGATCGCGCCGTCGTAGTAGCCGCGGCCGTAGCCGATGCGCTGCCCGGTCCGGTCGAAGGCCGCGAGCGGCACGATCAGCGCGTCGGGCTCCACCGGCGGCAGCGACGGGTCGGGCTCGCTGAGGCCGAACCGGCCGGCGACGAGGGCGTCGCCGGCGCGCCAGTCCCGGAACACCAGGCCGTCGGGCGTGACGTGCGGCAGGGCCACGGCCTGCCCGCGGGCGCGCAGGCCCTCGGCGGCGGGCCGGGGATCGACCTCGCTGCGGATCGGCCAGAAGGCGCCGACCAAGCGGGCCCCCGCGAGCTCGGGCAGCGCCAGCAGCGCGTCCCCGATCGCCGTCGAGGCCGCCTGCCGGGCCGCGGGATCGAGGGCGTCGCGGGCGGCGAGGGCCGCGGCGCGGAGTTCCGCCTTGCGGGCGGCGTCCGGAGCCTCGGTGCCGGATCTGGGAGAAGTCGGGTGCGGAGCCACGTGAGCCGTTGGAGGATCGATCCCGGGAAACCTACAGCGTAGGTGGGCGCCGTGTTGGCCAAGTCCAGGGACGAGGCCAGGGACAGCTCCCGAGGGAGTCGATAAGGCCCCGGGGATAGTGCTCCTGACGAACTCTGCAGCCCCGCTCCCATCATGTAGCGGTCCCGGCGCGTTCCCGCCAGGGCCGGGCGCCGCAAAATCCGCGGGCCGCTCCGTCAGGCCGGCCCGCCCGCCCCGTCCTTCGTCCCGGCGGCCCGCGCCCGGGCCACCGCCAGGATCGCGTTGCGGCCCTCCTGGTCGGCGATCGACTGCCACAGGCCGATCAGCTCGCTGAGCTCGGCCAGCGGGCGCGGCGCCGGCGCCCCGAAGAAGGCGGCGAGCGGGACGCCGGTCGCGGCCGCGATCCGACGCAGGCGCGCGCTGGCGTCGCGCCGGCCGCCGCCCCGGTCCTCGACGCCGATCGCTTCCATGGCAGAGCACCTGAATTAGAGTACAGACCGCAGCTTGAAGCGATTGTTGCCTCTCGCAAGAACCAATACAATTTATCCGATCGGGGAATAGAGCAGTCCGAAGGCGTTATCCACGCCGATGTCTGAACGCTCGGGCCGGATTCGGCGGGCGCTGCGGCAGCGCGGCGTGCGGGATATCCGGTCGCGCCCTCAGTGGGCCGCCGCGATGCGACGCCGCGTCCGCGCCGCCGACACGCTGCAGCAACACCGGGACCGCGATGAACGAGGCGGGCGCGGGAGCGCGCCGCGCGGATTTGATTTACCACGCTCCCAGTCATCCGGGCCGCTCCGGCGCGGATCGCGGTCCCGATCCATTGTCAGGAGGCTGCGCGACTCTTGCAGTGGGTAAGGCACCCGCGAGGGACCGACCAGGTTTGAGACGACGGTGACCGATCGTGGCACAGATCGACCATAACATCGCTGTCGCGACGTGGCTCACCCCCGTGCAGCCGGCCCATCCCGAGCGTCCGGGCCCGAACCGTCCCGACACGACGGCCGAGCTGGGCGACCTGTGGCGGATCCTGTGGCGGCGCAAGCGGCTGGTCTTCGGGACGGCGCTGCTGCTCGGCCTGCTCGCCCTCGCCTACGCGCTGATCACGCCCTCCCTCTACACCGCCACGGCGCAGATCCTGATCGATCCCCGCGACCGCCAGGTCGTCTCGAACGACGTCAATCCCGCCGGGCTGTCGCCGGACGGCGGCATCGCCCAGGTCGAGAGCCAGGTGAAGGTGATCGAGTCGGACGCCGTGCTGGGCCGGGCGGTCGATCAGGTCGGGCTCGCGACCACGCCGGGCTTCGGCGCGCCGCAGGACGGCGTCGTCACGCGGGCCCTCGGCGAGCTCCGCGCGCTGGTGGCCGGGCCGAGGGCGGAGCGGCCCGTCGACGCCCGCGGCCGGGCGCTGGACCAGCTGCGGCGGCGGCTCGCGGTCAAGCGCGCCGACAAGGTCTTCGTCATCGATCTCGTGGTCACCACGACGGACCCCGACCTCTCGGCGCGGATCGTCAACGCCATCGCGAGCGCCTACCTGACGGACCAGACCGACGCCCGCTCGGACGCCGCCAAGCGCGCCGCGGGCGAGCTGCGCGGCCGCCTCGACGAGCTGCGCAACGCGGTCAACGCCGCCGACAAGAAGCTCGAGGATTACAAGGCGCGCAACGGCCTGATCGCGTCGAGCGGCCGACTGGTGAACGAGCAGCAGCTCACCGACCTGAACGCGCGGCTGGTCGCCGCGCGGGCGCGGACCGCCGACGCCAAGGCGCGGCTCCAGGGGATCCGGGAGGCGCGCGGGCAGGCGATCGGGTCCGGGGCGATGCCGGAGGCGGTCCAGTCCTCGGTGATCGAGCGCCTGCGCGGGCAGTACGCGGAGCTCGCCGCCAAGGAGGCGGACCTGCGCACCAATCTCGGCGAGCGCCACCCGTTCATCGCCGCGGTGCGCGCCCAGATGCAGGACGTCCGCCGGCTGATCGACGCCGAGCTGAACCGCATCGCGGGCGCCGCCGAGACCGAGGCGCAGCGCGCCCAGGCCAACGAGCGGACCCTCGCGGCGGAGCTGGAGCGCCTGCAGCGGCAGTCGGCGGTGAACGCCCAGTCGTCGGTGCAGCAGCGCGAGCTCGAGCGCGAGGTCGACGCGGCGCGCTCGGTCTACAACGCCTTCCTGGTGCGCGCCCGGGAGATCAAGGAGCAGACCAGCATCGACAGCTCGAACGCCCGGATCATCACCGCGGCGCGGCCGCCGCAGGATTCGAGCTGGCCGCCGCGGCTGATCCTGGTCGCCGCCGCCCTCGCGGGCGGCCTCGGCCTCGGCGCCGGCCTCGCGCTGACGCGGGAATATCTGGCGCCGACCGTGCTCTCGCCGCGGCAGCTGGAGCGGCTGTCGAACGCCCCGGTGGTGGCCGTGCTGCCCGGCCTGCGGCCGCGGGGCGCGAGCGCGAGCGCCGCGAGCCTGACCCTCGACCACCTGGCCGCGACCTCTGGCATGAGCGGCCACGCGCTGGCGCTGCTCGTCACCTCGGGGGAATCCGACGAGGCGGAGCGCCAGGCGGTGATCGGGCTGCTCGCCGCGGTCGCCGTCGCGCGCGGCGACCGCGTCCTGCGCGTCGACGCCGACCTGCGGGCGGACGGCTCCGGCACCGGCGGCCTCCTCGACGTGCTCCGCGGCGAGCAGAGCCTCAACGCCGTGACCCGGACGGACCCGGCCTCCGGCGCCCGCCGGGTCGGGCTCGGCGACACCGAGAAGCCCCTGCGCGATGCCCTGACACCCGCCAATGTCGAGCGCTTCATCGCGGGCGTGAAGGGACGCTTCGACCTCGTGCTCGTCGACGGCGGCGTGCTGACCGAGAACCTGCGGCTCGGTCCCCTGGCGGCCGCCGCCGACCGGCTGCTCCTCGTCGCCTGCAACGGCGCGACGCGCCAGCGCGACCTGATCGACCTCGTCGACACGTCGGAGGCGCTAGGCCGACCGATTTCCGGCTCTTTGCTCCTGACCCGGCGCAAGGCGTGAGGACCCTCCGGCAGACCGGCTTCGCGCGCCGCCACGATTCGGCGGCGCGCACGGGTCCGGTGTTGCGCGCCCTGCTGCGGGCGGAATCGGTGGCCCTCTCGGTCTGGGTCCTGCTCCTCGTCGGGGTCTCGGGCGGCCTCCTGTGGGCGCTCGGCCTCAATTACGAGGGGATCACCGGCTCGGCCGCCTCGAAGATCCACCCCGCCACCTACCTGGCGGTCGTCCTGATCGGCTGGACCCTGATGCGCGCGGGCAATCCGGTGATCCCGGTGGCCGGGGCTCTGAACCGGCGGCCGGCCAGCGTGCTCCTGGCCGCCTGCGGCGTGCTGCTCCTCGCGCTGATCGCGGCCCGGGGCGGCGCGGGCCTCGCCGGCTCCATCGACACCTTCGTGCTCGCCGGCCTCGTCCCGATCCTCCTGATGGACAGGGACGCCGAAACGCTCGGGCGGCTGGAGACGATCTTCCACATTTTGATGCTCGCCAATGCCCTGCTCGGCCTGTTCGAGCTCGCGAGCGGCCAGCGCTTCTTCCCCTACCGGTTCGACGGCGTGGCGTTCGAGTCCGACACCCGCTCGGCGGCCCTCCAGGGCCACCCGCTGGCCAACGCGACCATGACGGCGTGCTACATCCTGGCGCTGGCCAAGGGCGGCGGCCGCCTGGCGCCGATGCCGCGCGCCGCCATGATCGTCCTCCAGCTCGTCGCCCTGGTCACGTTCGGGGGCCGCTCGGCCACCGTCACGACGCTGATCCTCGGCGGCGCTGTCGGGCTCGTGGCCCTGAACCGCACCCTGCGCACCGGCCGCGTCCCGCTGGCGGCGGCGGCCTGCGCGTGCTTCGCCCTGACGTTGCTGCCGGTCCTGGTCGCGGTCCTCGCCTCGGCCGGGTTCTTCGACACCCTGCTGGACCGGTTCGTCTCGGATGGCGGCAGCGCGCAGGCCCGGGTCGACATGCTCACGGTGTTCGACGCGATCCCGTTCCGGCAGCTCCTGCTCGCCCCCGACTTCCTGCAGGTGAACACGCTGCGCCGGATCTACGGCCTGGAATGGGGCATCGAGAACTCGATCATCTCGGCCGTGCTCTACCACGGCATCCTGGTCACGGGGGTGCTGGTGATCGCGGTGGGGCTCTACCTCGCGGAGATCGCGCGGGATTGCCGGCGCGGCGTCTGGCTACCGATCCTGGCCTTCGTGATCCTCGTGAACACGTTCGAGGGCCTCGCCGGCAAGACGACCCTGCTCGCCAAGTTCGCCCTGATGCTCATCGTCCTGTTCCCGCCCCTTCCGCGCCGCGGCTGAGAGGGGCCCGGGCCGCGGATCGGTCGGGGGCCGCCTCAGGGCCGGGCCCGCAGCCCGAGCGCCGCGATCAGGCCGGGATCGGCGACGTGCGCGTCGTCCATGAGGCCGAGGCCGTCGAACAGGTTCCAGAACGACCACGCGAACCCGTTCGCCTCCGCCGCCAGCCGCACGTCCCGGATGTAGGCGGCCCGGTCCGGGGCCCGGGACGCCGTGAAGCGGGCATCGGTGCGCAGGGCGCCGAACTCGCCCATCAGCACCTGCCCCCGGGGGATCCCGTAGAGGTCCGCCCAGGTCGCCACCGGCGCCATCGCGTCGGCGATGTAGGCCGGACCGGGCGCGGCCTCGAAATACTCGCGCAGCTTCGCCTCGATGACCGCGCGGTCGCGCGCCTTCTCGGCCTGCGGCACCGCGCGGTCCGCGTCCATGCGCGCCCGCACCGCCGCGAGGGTCTCGCGCAGCGTGCCGCGGCTCCCGGGCCAGGGCACGGCGGTGAGCCAGCGGTAGAACGGCTCCTCGGTGAGCCAGGTCGCCCCCTGGTGGGAGAACAGGTACGGCTCGTAGAAGTGGAACGTGTAGAGGAGCGGCGCGAACCGCGCGAGCGCGGCCGGGTCCAGGGCCGTCAGGCCGGCGACGAGGCTGCCGCAGGAGCCGGTCGCCACGAGGGTGAGCGCCGGCGCGGCCGCGCGGGCCGCCGCCAGGAGCCCGTCCTGCACCCGGTTCCAGGCGCCCGCGCCGCAGGCCTGCGGCGGCTCGTTCACCGGCTCCAGGGCCGCGCGATCCGTGCCCTTCCGCGCGCACAGGCGCGCGAGGTCTCCGACGAGGTCGCGATAGGCCGCGAAGAGCGGCGCCCGGTCCGAGCCGTAGAACGCGTCGGGCGTGTAGTGGTGGGTCGCGGCGTTCGCCTGGACATTGACCAAGACGCGCAGCCCGGCCGCCAGCGCCGCGTCGACGGCCTCCGACAGGGTGCCGAGGAGTTCGGCACGCCGCGACCCCGTGAAGGCCACGAACGGCCCGGGATCGAGGGGCAGGCGCACGAAGTCGAAGCCGAACCCGGCGATCCGGGCGAGGTCGTCGCGGGTCGGCACCGGCCGACCGGCCTGGAAGGGCGGCCACGCGTAGTCGGTCCGCGGGGGCGGGTACTCGGTGGTCAGCGAGAACCAGGGCCAGAGGGCGATGCCCCGGCGCAGGGCGATCGGCGCGGGACTGCCCTGGACGGGCCGGACACCCGCACCCGCCGCGAGGGCGCCGGCGAGCACCGACCGCCGGCTGGGGCCTACCATCTCGGACCGGCCGGGGCGGCGACGGGCTCGGCCGCGGTGGCGCGCGCCGCGCGGTCCGGGGCCGGCGGGTAGCCGCCGA
>NZ_JBKFBI010000185.1:0-9596 GCF_053346095.1 Methylobacterium sp. A52T
GGCCGGTCACGGGCGCAGGCCCCCGCCTCGCAGGATCCGCGCCGGCGCGGATCCTGCGAGGTCCCTGTCGAGGCTCCCACGCGAACCTCGCGGACGCGCCCGTCATGGAGCGACAGGAGACGTCGGTCCTGGCAGGGTGGGATCCGATCGTGGCCCCGGGCCGGAGCGGAGCGCGCCCGGACCGGTGCGCGCATGAGGATGTTGTCGATGCGGGGCGCCGCGCTGATTTTCGGGACCCTTCTCGTCATCGCGACCTTCGTGTGGTTCATGTACTTCGTCCCCCTGGGATGTGCGATGAACACGACGGGGTGCCGGGAGACCTTCTCGGTCTGGAGCGGCGGCGGCCTGATCCATTTCTGGGCGCCGCTCCTTGTCGCGGGCGCGGCGATCCTTTTCGGATTGTCCGGTTCCAGGTAGATCGGCGGTATTCGTGCCTTGCGAGGGATGGCCGCCGACGCTCCGGTCGTCGACGGACCTGACCAGCGGCGACGAGAGGGTCGTCGATGTCGGGGCGAACCCGGCGGCCGGGAACGTCTCGACGGCCGAGCGGCCGTTCCGGTGGTCCTGCCCCTCGGTCACGGGTCAGCTTGCCGGCGGGACCGGGCCGTGCGAGGTGTCGCCCGCGACGATGCCTGACGTGAGTTGATCCGCCGACCGCATGAGCCTCGCCGTCGACCCGACCCGCGCCCGGACCCTGATGACCTCCGATCTGCACCGCGGCTATCGCGGCCGGGAGGGTGACCGTCGGCCCGGGCGGGATGCCGGTCGATACCGGTCTCGGCGCCGGACAATCCCCGCGACCCGGCGAAAACGCGACTGGGCCGCCCACCGCAACATCGTGCCGGCGCCTGCCGGAGGAACCGCGTCCCGCGAGGCGGGACCGTTCGCCAAGACAGGAGATGTCCGGGAATGATCATCTGGTCCGGCTGGGGAATGCTGACGGCGCTGATCGCGGCGGCGGGCCTGATCGGCAGCGTGCTGCTCGATCCGGCGCTCGCCCGCCTGGGCGTCCCGACGCCCACGGGCGTCATCCTGGTGTGGGTGGTGGCGGCCGGCTTCAACTGGTGGCTCGGCACCCGGCTGAACGGCCGGCCGGGCCGCGAACTGCTCGACCCGCGCACGGGGCAGACGGTGATCCTGCGCCCGCGCCACACCCTGTTCTGGATCCCGATGCAGTACTACTCCGTGCTCATGGTTCTGCTCGGTCTGCTCGCCGTGATCGGCGCGATGCACGCGGGCTCGCCGGGCCGGCCTGTCTGAGGGGCGAGCGCCGCGCCGCGGGTGCGCGGCCGCGACCTCTCCGAGGCCTCTCCGGCGCTAGACGCCGCGGCGCAGGGATGAAGCCCGTGGCGGTTCTAGGGGCAGTCGGGAGCGTCCGGAATCGCGTCGAAGGCCTGCGGTCCCGGCTGTGCTCGGGGGCGGACGACGACGCGGACCGTGACCCGACAGTCACCCGCCCGGACGCGGTAGCGCTCCCCGTCGACGCGCTCGACGGCATCGATCGGACGCGATCCCAGCACTCGCGCGGCCGCCTCCGCGACGGCCTGGACTTCACGCACGCGTTGCCAGGACGGCGGCAGGGCGGCCTGTGCGGTCGTCGGAAGCAGCGCGAGCCCCGTCGCGCTTAGCCAGCGCCGCGCGGCCATCATGCCCGGGCCTCCCCGGTCCTGGCGGGAGCCGACACCGGCGCCGGGACAGCGGCCCGGATCCGCCTGACCGCGAAGAGCCGAAGGCTTCGGCGCATGGGCGTCTCTCCGTTCATGCGGCGGGGACGAACCTCAGCGGACCGCGAAGACGGAGGCCGGCGCCCCGTAGCGCCGGTCCCAGCCTTCCCACGCGACGTCGGTCGGTCCCACGACGAAGTCGACGACCCGCCAGCCGTTTCCGTCCTGGCGCAGCAGCGCGGCGTAGTCGTTCGAGTCCAGATCGTCCGCGGCGCGAGGGAGGGGTCGGCCGTCGGGCCGCTGCATCCGCGCGAAGAGGAAGGCCCAGGGGCCGACCCGGTTCAGGGCGTGCACGACGAACTGCACCGGCTGTCCCCGCCCGGCCTCCGCGGGGCCCCGGGCGACATCGAGCAGGGCGCGCCGCGCCGCGCCCTGCGGGGTCTCCGTCCCGGCCTGTGTGGGCTGTCGCGTGCCGTCGCCGCAGGGCTGCCAGGTTCTCTGGGCGCCGGTGTCGGCCGGGCGCCCGTAGCACCAGCCCGCGGCGGCGAGCCGGCGATCGAGGCCGTCGCGCCGCTCGCAGGCCGCCTGCGTGCGCGGATCGTCGCCGGAACCGCCGCGGCAGAGGCCGTTGGCCGTGGTCCAGTCCCGGAGAAGCGCCGCCACCGGCTCGGCGCGCGTCGCCGTCGGCGCCGCGATCATCAGGGCGCAGAGCGCGCCGACGCGCCCTGTTCGCCGGGTCCGGTATCTCCGGCTCGCGCAGGGCGCGCGGCCATCGCCGGGGATGCCGCCATCGGCCCGCGCGACGGCGTGGCGGGCCGGAGGAGCGGATCCGCGCGTCTCCGCACCGGCGTCACCCGACCGCGCGCCGGAGCCCGGACCACCGATGGACCTTCCGTGTAACCCTTTCATTCCCCGAAATCCCTGCCTGCGCCGGCCTCACGTCAGCCTCGGGCGCACCGGACCGAGGTCCGCGCGCGTCCCGCGCGGGATGATCGGCACGATCGTCGCGCTCATGTTGGGCACGCGGCGAGACCTGTCGAGGGGATCGGCACCGCCGCGGCGCTGCACGGCCGGGGCGCGATCTCACCGCCGGCACCGCCGATACGGAAGCGTCCCGCCGCGGACAGCCGCGCTCGTCGCCGGCAACCCGCTGCACCGGGCGCTGTTGGGTCCCCGGGAGTGATTTCCGTATGGTGCGTCGCATCCTGATCACCGGCGCCAGCATCGCCGGCAACACGGTGGCCTGGTGGCTCGGCCGCAGCGGCTTCGACGTGACCGTCGTCGAGCGCGCGCCCGCCTTCCGGAACGGCGGGCAGAACGTCGATGTGCGCGGCGTCGGTCGCACGGTGCTGCGCCGGATGGGCCTGGAACGGGCCGCCCTCGACAGCGGCACCGGCGAGGAGGGCACGGCCTGGATCGACGGCCGGGGACGGGTCGCCGCGCGGTTCGACGTCGCCGGGACCGAGGGTGATGGCCCGACCGCCGAGATGGAGATCCTGCGCGGCGACCTGGCGCGCCTTCTCTACGAGCCGGCCCGGGAGCGGGCCCGCTACCGCTTCGGCGACCGTGTGGCCCGCGTCGCGGAGGACGGGGACGCGGTCGCCGTCACCTTCGCGGGCGGCGAGACGGAACGCTACGACGCGGTGGTCGTGGCCGAGGGCGTCGGCTCATCGACCCGCGAGCTCGTCTTTCCCGGAGAGAACGCGCCGCGCTGGATGGACCTGACCATCGCGTACTTCACGATTCCCAGAACCCCCGACGACGACCGGATGTGGCGCTGGTTCAACGCCACGGGCGGCCGCAGCATCTCGCTTCGGCCGGACCGGCACGGCACGACGCGCGCGATGCTGACGCTCCGTCAGCCGCCCGGCGGCGAGCAGGACTGGGATATCGCTCGCCAGAAGGCGTTCCTGCGGGCGCGGTTCGCCGACGCCGGGTGGCAGGCCGGGCGCGTCGTGGCGGGCCTGGCCGCGACGGACGATTTCTACCTCGACGTCCTGCGCCAGGTGAGGATGAAGCGCTGGTCGTCCGGACGCGTCGTGCTCACGGGCGACGCGGCCTGGTGCGCGACGCCCCTCGCGGGCATCGGCACGACGCTGGCTGTCACCGGCGCCTGCGTGCTGGCCGGTGAGCTGGCGCGCACCGACACGGTCGCGGCGGCCTTCGCGGCTTACGAGCGGGTCATGCGACCCTATGTCGAGAGGGCGCAGGGTGTCCCGAAGCTCGCGCCGAAGCTCATGAATCCGCGCACGCGGATCGGCATCCGTCTCCTTCACGCGGCCCTGAACGTCGCGAGCAGGCCCGCCGTTCGCCGCGTCGCCGCGACGGTGTTCGATGGGCGCTCCGAGGAGCCGGATGTCTCCGGCTACGTCGATCGCCCGGTCTGACGCGGCGCCTCCACGGCGCGGCGGAGCCCGTCCGGCATCGCCGCGGCCCGCCGCGCGCAGGGTGCCGCGCGGTCGGGCGATGGAAGGACGCGCCGTCCGTGCCGCCGCCGAGCACAGGCCCACGCGGGCGCGGCGCGCGCCCGCCGGATGCGCTCCGAGGACCCGGGGGCCGCCTGAGGCGCGCCCGAGACCGTTTGCCGCGATCCCGGACGTTTCCGCCGCGGCGGTTCAGGCCCGCCGGCGTGCCGCTGCCGGTCGCGGTGTTCGGGTCACACGGCCCCGCCGCTTCTCCCGCTCCGCGGACCGCTTGCTCGTCGTCCCTCCGGCGCTCGCCTCGTCCCTCCCCTGCCCTGGCCGCGCGGCGTGCGCGTCGAGGAAGCGCCGGCACGCGTCGAAGTCCGTCTCCGCGTCCGGCGGGCACGGGATGCCGCGCTGCTGGGCGAGGCTGCGCGCGTAGCCGACCATCGCCGCGCTCGGGCTCCGCCGGCCGTCTGCGCGGCTGGCGTCGTCCTCCTGCGCGGCACGCGGCCCGGCATGGGTGTCGAGGAACGCGCGGCAGACGCTGATGCTGCTCCTGCAGCCACGCGGCAGCGTCACGCCCTTCCGCTCGGAGAGGCTCACGGCGAACGCCATCATGGCCGGCGTCGGCGGCCGCTGGTCGCCCTGACCGGCCGGGATCAGGCTCGGATCGAGGCTGACCGTCGGCGCCTGCGAGATCGCGGCGATCAGGTCGTCGAGGCGGGCGCGGGTGCGCTGGCGGAAGGCGGTCGCGCGCGCGACAGCCTCGGCGCGCGTGGCCGCCCTCCCGATCTCGGCGAGTTCCGCCTCGAACATGGCGCGCCCGACCGGATCTCCGTAGGCCGGGAACACGCTGCGCACCGCGCGGACGAAGGTCAGGCCGACCTCGGTGACCTCGATGGCCGGATCCTTGCCGGTAGACAGCGTGATGTAGCGGCTCTTTAGAAGCTTGGGCAGGATCGTATCGCGCGTCGCGGCCGTGCCGAGCCCCTTCGGCTCGTTCGGGTTGGCGGGGTTCTCCAGGGCGCGCTTGGCGGCCGGATCGTCCACTTGGTCGATCAGCCGGCCCATCACCACCGGCAACTCGCCTCGGGTGATCCGCCGCGGCGGCTCGGTCATCGCGGTGGCGATCTCCGCCGTCGCGGCGGAGGCGGCCTCGCCGTCGGTCACGAGCGGCAGGCGGGTGGCGGTGGCTTCCGCCTCGCGCTTGGTCTTGCCGGGCACGGCATCCGCTTCGAGCTCGGCCTCGCTGCCGTAGAGCGCGCGCCAGCCCGGCGCGCGCACGACGCTGCCGGAGACGGCGAACCGCTTCACGCCCAGCGGTGTCGCGACATCCGCCTTGACGCTCGTGCGCGCGTCGACCCCGTCGGGCAGGTGCGCGGCGAGATAGGCCTTCGCCACGAGTTCCCACAAGCGGAACTGATCGGTGCTGAGACGGCCGCGCTCGGGCGCCTTGCGCAGGGGCACGATGGCGTGGTGCTCGCCCGGATCCGCGACGTAGTGGCCCTTCAGGCCGCGACGGATCAGCGGCGCAGCGTCGCGCGGGACGATCGCGCTCAGGTCGGTCAGGACGGTCGTGACGGCCGCGACGATCGCGGCGGCATCGCCGGCCTGGCCCTCGGGCAGGTGCTCCGACTCCGTGCGCGGGTAGCTGAGGTACCCCTGATCGTAGAGGTCCTGGGCGACGCCGGCCGTGTGCTGCGGGTCCCAGCCGAACCGCTTGGCGCAGCGCCGCGCCAGGGTGTCCTTCGAGAACAGCCGGGGCGGCGCGCGCCGGACATCCCTGTGCGCGACCGCCAGAGGGCCCGACCACGTCGCCGCGGCGGACCGGATCGTCTCGGCGGTTTCCGCGTCGAGGATCCGCTCCTTCGGGGCGTGCCAGAGGGTGATCTCCGCGCCCGCATGGGTCGTAAGGCGCAGCGCGACCTTGAAGAAGTCCTGCGGCACGAAGGACCGGATCCGCTCCTCCAGGTCCGCCAGGATGGCGAGGGTCGGCGTCTGCACGCCGCCGAAGCGCCAGGGCTCCCGGAAGGCGGGCGGGCGCAGGCGCAGCGAGATCGCCCGCGTGCCGTTCAGGCCGAGATGGTAGTCCTCGTACTGCCGGCAGAGCGCCTCGAGGTAGGCGGCGTAGTCGCGCTCGCCCGAGTCGGGATCCTTGGCCAGGGCCGCGAAGGCGCGTCGGATCGAGACCTCGTCGAGCGCGCCGAGCTTGAGCCGGTCGACCCGGCCGTTCCAGCCGAGATGCTCGAGCACTTCCCACGCGATCATCGAGCCCTCGCGACCGGGATCCGTGGCGATGATCACGCGGTCCACGCCGCTCAGCGCCTGCCGGATCGCGGCGATCTTCGGCGCGTGCGACTGCCCGGACCGGTTCGTGCCGTAGCCGACCGGGATCGTGGGAAGGACGATCGGGAGAAGGTCGAAGCGCCAGGGCTTCCACTCGGGCCGGATGCTGCCCGGCTCCTCGGCCGACAGCAGGTGTCCCTCGGCGGCCACGCAGACCGTGCTCGGCGAGCGGAAGAAGCGCTGCAACTGGCGCATCGCCGAGGGCTTCTCGAAGAAGAACAGCGTGCGACCTGAGCTCGGAGATGACATGTCGCTGACCGCTCGGGCTGTGGCCGCGCCTGACCCAGGGTTCACATTTTGTTCCAACCGGGCTCGGGACGCAACTGGCGCCGCGAGAGGGGAAGCCGTCGGAGAAGCCGGCGGCGTGTCGCCCTCCCCGGATACAGGGGCCGGCGCCGCGATGCTGGAGCGGCGCTCGTACCTGTGCTCCGGGCTCGCCCGTGGCGGCGACCCGGAATGCCTCCGTGGCCGGATTCCTGCCTATGGCTGGCGCGTCGCCAGCGACCCGCGCACCGCCCTCCGAAGGCTCCGGGCACGCGCTCGCGCGCTCGGGTTGCCCGCCCCCTGTGCCTGCCGAGACCGGCGCGCCTTGAGTGGGCACGGAACCGAGGTCCGGTCGCCGGCCTAACCGGCCGCGTGCGCTGAGCCGGGCTTGTTGCCGTGAATGAGGTCCCGACCCGCGTAGATGCCGCCGACGACCTGCAGATCGAGACGCTCCGCGTCGCGGCGCCGGACCTCCGCCAGGATCGCGCTGGCCGCTTCCGGCTCGGCTCCGGTCGTCAGGAGCGCCTGCTCGCCGAGGAGCAGAGCCGACTCGACCGTCTCGCGGATCTGGTAGGCCACGCCCGCCTGGATCAGCTCGACCGCGTGTTCGCGATCCCGGGCGCGCGCCAGCACGGGCACCAGGGGGAACTCCGCCTTGGCGATCTCCGCGACGCGTCTGGCCATCGCGGTGTCGTCGACGCAGATCAGGATCGCCCGCGCCGTCGCGGCCCCGGCCGCGTGCAGAATGTCGAGGCGGGTGCCGTCGCCGTAATAGACCTTGAAGCCGAAGCCCTCGGCGAGACGGATGTTGCTCGGGTTCGTGTCGATGATCGAGACCGAGCAGCCCTGCGCGATGAGCGGCTGACTGGCGATCTGGCCGAAGCGGCCGAACCCGACGATCAGGGCGCTGCCCACGAGGTCCTCGGGCGCCTCGACGCCGTCGGTGGACGGGGCGGCCTTGGGACCGAGACGATCGAAGGCGACGACCATCAGCGGCGTGATCGCCATCGACAGGATGATGGTGGCTGTCAGGACGGCGTTGGTCGTGCCGTCGATGATGCCCGCGCTCGCGGCGGCCGCGTACAGCACGAAGGCGAACTCGCCGCCCTGCGCCATCAGGGCCGCGCGCTCCAGCGACTCGGCGTGCGAGGCGCGCAGCACCCGGGCCACGCCGTAGATGAGCAGGCCCTTCACGGTCATGTAGGCTGCGACGCCCACCAGGATCAGGCCGGCATTCGCGGCGATCACCGTCAGGTCGAGGGACATCCCGACCCCGAGGAAGAACAGGCCGAGCAGGATGCCGCGGAACGGCTCGACATCGGCCTCCAGCTGGTGGCGGAAGCTCGATTCCGAGAGCAGGACGCCGGCCAGGAAGGCGCCCATCGCCATCGAGAGGCCGCCGAGCTGCATCGCGAGGGCCGAGCCGAGCACGACGAGGAGGGCCGCTGCCGTCATGACCTCGCGCGCCTTGGCGGCGGCGAGGAGGCGGAACAGCGGGTTGAGCAGCCAGCGCCCCGCGGCGACGAGCGCGCAGACCGAGAGCAGGGCGATGGCGACTGTGACCGCGCGCTCCGTCGCGCTCGCGGCGCTCCCGCCCGGTGCCAGAAGCGCGACGGCGGCGAGGAGCGGCACGATGGCGAGATCCTCCAGCAGCAGGATCGCCACGATGCGCTGACCCTTCGGCGTCGAGAGCGCGCCACGCTCCTCCAGGAGCTGCATGACGATCGCGGTCGAGGTCAGCACGAAGCCGGTCCCGGCCACGAAGGCGACGGTGATCGAGAAGCCGAGGGCGAGTCCGACCAGGGTGAGGGCGGCGATGCAGGCGCCCACCTGGGCGAGGCCGAGCCCGAAGATCGCGCGGCGCATGCCCCAGAGCCGGGACGGCTCCATCTCCAGCCCGATGATGAAGAGGAACATCACGACGCCGAGCTCCGCCACGTGGAGGATGGCGTGGGCGTCCGTGAACAGGCCGAGCCCGAAGGGCCCGATCGCCAGTCCTGCCAGGAGATAGCCGAGGACCGATCCGAGGCCGAGCCGCTTGAACAGCGGGACGGCGATGACGCCGGCCGCCAGCAGGGAGACGACCTGAACGAGTTCGCTCGCGGCACCGGATGCTTCGACAGCCATGGCGGGGTCCTTCCGTGGGTGCACTGGCGCCCCGCGGCCCGTGCAGGGCCCCGACGTCGCGCCGATGGATCCATCTTGAGCGAAGCACGCGCAATCAGAAATGGAAACTATCGAAACGGATCGTTTCCATGCAGGCCATCGTGCGGCCTGCTCTGACGCGCGATCCGGAGCGTGGCCCCTCGTCCGGATCACGGAGGAGTCTGCTGAGAGGCTGCCGCGGCAGCGGTTCTCCGCGCAGGGGCTCTGCCGGATCCGGGAGCGGTGTCCGCACACGCGGACGACCGCGCCCGTCACCGTCCGGCGGTCGATGAAGAGGGGCGATTGACAGCCGATTTCTGGCGCCCTATACGGCGCCTCCCGACGCGGTGCCCGGCCAGGGCGGGCCGCTCGGACGGACTTCCACTGAAGACTGCAAGCAACTGTCGGCGAGCGCCGAGTAGTTTTTTGTTGATCTTCAAATGGCACTTGTGTAAACAGGCGCCGTTCTTTGACAAGTGAATACGGGAAAGAGAAGCGTGGACGGCGCTTGTCCTTGCGGGTCCGGCGAGAGCCGGATCAACGAGAGAAGCGAGCTGTCTAACGCTTCGGAAGCTCACACATCCGGGCAGTGATGCCGGGATGATTGTGAGCCTCTGTCAAGTAGTTGTGATCAGCTTAGATCAATCTCTTCAACGTGAGAGTTTGATCCTGGCTCAGAGCGAACGCTGGCGGCAGGCTTAACACATGCAAGTCGAGCGGGCCCTTCGGGGTCAGCGGCGGACGGGTGAGTAACGCGTGGGAACGTGCCTTC
>NZ_JBKFBI010000186.1:0-9185 GCF_053346095.1 Methylobacterium sp. A52T
CGCCCCGGACGGGCGCCGCTGCCGCGGGGCCCGTCCGGGAACCTGCGCGGGAGAGGTGCGTCAGAACACCGGCATGGCCCCGGCCACCGTGACGAGTGCGCCCGACGTGTAGCTGCTCTCCTCGGAGGCCAGCATCACGTAGGCCGAGGCGAGTTCGGCCGGTTGTCCGGGCCGGCCGAACGGCACCTGACTGCCGAAGGATTTCACCGAATCCTGGCTCATCCCGGAGGGGATGAACGGGGTCCAGATCGGCCCGGGCAGCACGCCGTTCACGCGCACGCCCTTCTCGGCGAGGAGCTGGGCCAAGCTGAGCACCATGTTGCTCAGGGCGCCCTTGGTGGCGCTGTAGGCCATGAGCGACGGCATCGGGTGCTTGGAATTCACCGAGGAGGTGAAGATCACCGAGGCGCCGGGCTTCAGATGGGCGAGCGCCGCCTTGGTCACGTAGAACGCGCCGAACACGTTGGTGCGGAAATGGTCCTCGAACACGGCGTCGTCGATCGCGGCGAGGTCCTCGTTCGGCTGCTGGAACGCGCCGTTGTTGACCAGCACGTCGAGGCGCCCGAACGTCTCGACCGTGCGGGCGACGATCTGGCGCCCGTAGGCGGCGTCCTTGAGGTCGCCCGGCAGGAGCAGCGCCCGCCGCCCCGCCTTCTCGACCCACTGGGCGACCGCCTCCGCGTCGGCCTGCTCGTCCGGCAGGTAGGAGATGGCGATGTCGGCCCCTTCCCGGGCGAAGGCGATGGCGACCGCGCGGCCGATACCGGAATCGCCGCCGGTGATCAGCGCGGCCCGGCCGGTCAGCTTGCCCGAGCCCGCGTAGCTCGCCTCGCCGTGGTCGGGTTCCGGCTCCATGCGACCGGTCTTGCCGGGGAAGCTCTGGGGCTGCGCCGCGAAGGGCGGGAGGGGATACTTGTGCAGCGGATCCGTGGTCACGCGTCGTCTCCGATGGGGATGCCCGTCCAACCGCACGGCATCCCGGGTGTTCCGCTGCCCTGGCGCCGCGCCCCGCCGGCACAGACCCGTTCGAGGCCCCCGTCGCGGACAACACGAACCCGTGTGCCGGCGCGGGACCGACACAGGTCAGCAACAGCCGCTCGGCACTCTGCCCGCGAGGAGGCCCAGCCATGATCGACGTTCAGCAGGAGGATCGGGCCGCCCGCGTGATCGACCGGGTCCTGCTCTGCGCAGCGATGCTCTCGCTCACCTTCGGGCTGGCGACGGGCCTGTGGGGCCTGCTGCAGTGAGCCGGCCCGGGGATCCAGGCCCCGCGCAGTCATCCGGGGCGCGGATCGCGATCCGGCCCGGCCGCGCCCCCGCGCGCCGGTCCGGACGCGACTACACCGCCGCGGCGCTGATCGGGGCGGGGCTCACGATGCTCGCGCTCGCGCTGCTGCTGGTCGGGATCCCGTGAGCGGTCGCCGGCGATGCTGCTGAACCGCGTCCTCGTCGCCGCGCTGATCGTCGCGGTCGCGGCGTTCCTGCTGTACCTGGCGGCCCTCGCCCGCGCGGCGCTGTCGCCCTACGAGCCCTACGCGGCCAGCATCGGCCTCACCCTCGACCAGTGCGTGGCCGCCCAGGACAGCCTGTCCGCCGAGGCGGCGCGCCTCTACTGCCGCAGGCCCGTCCCGAAGCGCCTGTGACCGGCAGGGATGTCGGCCCACCGACGACCCTGTGTGAGTTTTCCTGACACATCGTGTGACGACATGGTGATTGTCCCCACGCTGCCGGAAACCTAGGGTTCGAGGTGCCGGCCGGCTCTGCCGCCGCGCCCGATCGCAGGAAAACGCACGGGAGGCCCAGCACCATGGCGGACGACGCGACGACCCGGTCCGGACGCTGCCACTGCGGGGCGGTGCGCTTCGAGGCGGCCCTCGACGGGGATCTCGCGTCGATCCGGCGATGCACCTGCTCCTACTGCCGCATGCGCGGCGCCGTCGTCGTCATGGCGCGGCCGGGCGGGGTGAGGATCCTGGAGGGGGCGGAGGCGCTGACGACCTACCGGTTCCATACCGGGGCGGCGCAGCACTTCTTCTGCTCCCGCTGCGGCGTCTACACGCATCACCAGCGGCGGTCGGACCCGAACGTCCACGCCGTCAACGTGGCCTGCCTGGACGGGGTCAGTCCCTTCGACTTTCCGGAGGTCCCGGTGATGGACGGCGTCAATCACACGAACGACACCGGCCAGCCCACGCGGCGCGCCGGCACGCTGCGCTTCGTCCCGGCAGAGTGACGGCGGCGGACCGTCCGCGGTCTGGGCCCGGTGCGGGATCCCCGATCGGGCCCGGCTCAACCGCTAGTGATCGTGGCCGCAGCCGCAGCCGGGACCGTGCACGTGGCCGTGGTCGTGCTTCTGGTGCCCGTGCTCGTGATCATGGCCGTGCGCGTGCTCGTGATCTTGGCCGTGCGCGTGGCCGTGCTCATGGCTGTGACCGTGGGCATGATCGTGGCTGTGCTTCTCGTGATCGTGGCCGTGGCCATGATCGTGCGCGTGAGCGTGCTCATGCCCGTGGTCGTGATGATGGTGGGCATGATGGTCGTGCCCGTGATCGTGCCCGCAGGTGCTATGGTCGTGGGCGGCCTGCTCGGGACGGAAGGCACGGGAGACCGGGGTCGCGACGCAGCCCTGGCCGCGCACCAGCTCGGCCGCGGCGGGCGTCGCCGGCACGTAGAGCACGTCCGCGCCGATCTCGGCGTCCACGTGGCTGCCGCCGAGCTGCCAGGCCAGGCGCAGCAGGCGGGCCGGATTCTCGGCCCGCACCTCCAGGAGATCCTCGGCGGCCGCCCGCACCGCGACGAGCCGGCCGTCGTCGAGGCGCAGGGCGTCGCCGTCCTCGAGCGCCGCGGCCCTGGTGAGCGCGACGTCGAAGCCGAGGCCGCCCTCGGCGACCAGGGATCCGGCGACGGCAGCCCGGCCCGCGCGGTCGAGGGTCACCGTGTCGGCGACGCGGTCGGCGCGGACCGCGGCCCGGCGGACGATCGTGGTGGCTGTCGGCATGGGACCCTCGGACATGAGCCGGACTGGTGCCGGACGTGGTGCCGGATAGGGCGTCGCGGCACCGCGGCCGGAGCGCCTCCGAACCGTGGCATAGGGCGAGACGGGAACCGGGCGCAACTCGTCTGGCAACGCGTCTGGCAACGCGTCTCGCAACGCGTCTCGCAACGCGTCTCGCAACGCGTCTCGCGGCCGATGGAACCTTAGCCGTATGGCCGACATTCCTTTCCTGCTAAGCTCGACCCGATCCGCAACGATCACGGCCACCGGCCGGACCGGATTCACAAGGGAGTTCTGGGGACCATGAAGAAGCTGACGGCCGCCGCCATCGCCACCATCGCCGCCCTCTCGCTCGCTGGCTGCAACACCCCGGAGGACCGGGCTCTGGGCGGTGCCGGCCTCGGCGCCCTGACCGGTGCCGCGATCGGCGCGGCGGCCACCGGCCGCGCGGGCGGTGCACTGGCGGGTGCCGCGATCGGCGGCGCCGGCGGCGCCATCGTGGGCGCCTCGACCGCGCCGCGCTGCCCCTACGGCACGTACCGCGACGCCTACGGCAACGTCTACTGCCGCTGAGCTGAAGGGGGCGGGCCGGGCGCGTCCCGGCCCTTCCTCGCGGCGTGCGGAGCGGCTATCCCGTCGCTCGGCCGGGCCCGTCCCGGTGCCGGAACCCCGCCGCCGCCGATGACAGAGCCGAGCCGAGGATCAGCGCCGGGACCGGTCGTCCCATGACTCAGGCGACCAAGACCCAGGGCGTCTGGGGCAAGCTCGGCGGCGCGGGATTCGGCCTCGCGATCGGCGGCCCCCTCGGGGCGCTGATCGGCGGGGTCGCCGGTCATTTCCTGCTCGACCGCGTCGGCGCGCCCTTCGGGCGGACGCCGCGCGACGTCGTGTTCACCACCGGACTCGTGGCGCTCGCCGCCAAGATGGCCAAGTCCGACGGCGTCGTGCTGCCCTCGGAGGTGGAGGCGTTCGGCCGGGTCGTGCAGGTGGAGCCGTCGGCGCGGGCGGGCGTCGAGCGCCTGTTCGACCTCGCCAAGAAGACCACGAACGGCTTCGAGGCTTACGCCCAGCAGCTGGCGACCACCTTCGGCGACGAGCCGGCGCTCCTCGAGGACGTGCTCGACGGTCTGTTCCAGATTGCCGGCGCCGACGGGGCGCTGCACGAGGCCGAGGAGCGCTACCTGCGCGCGGTCTCGGGCATCTTCGGCTTCGACGAGGCGGCGTTCCGGCGCGTCGCCGCCCGCCACGTGCGGCTGCCGGACGATCCCTACGGCGTCCTCGGGCTCGACCGCGAGGCGGACGACGCCGCCGTGAAGGCCCGCCACCGGGCGCTGGTGGCCGAGCACCACCCGGACCGGGCGCTCGCCCGCGGCCTGCCGACGGAGGCCGTGGCCATCGCCACGCGGCGGCTCGCCGCGATCAACGCCGCCTATGACCGGATCGCGCAGGAGCGCGGACTCCGGTGAGCCTGACCCCCGACAGCCCCCTCGCCCGCCGCGTCGCGCCCTCGCCGAACCACGGCGCCCGCCGCGCGGGGCCGCTCGACATGCTGATCCTGCACTATACCGGGATGGACAGCGGGGCCGCCGCCCTCGCGCGCCTGCGCGACCCGCTGAGCGAGGTCTCGGCGCACTACCTCGTGTTCGAGGATGGCGGGATCGTCCAGATGGTGCCGGAGGCCCGCCGGGCCTGGCACGCCGGCGCCGGCGCCTGGAAGGGCGAGACCGACGTCAATTCCCGGTCGATCGGGATCGAGATCGTCCATCCGGGCCATGCCGGCGGACTGCCGCCCTACCCGGAGGCGCAGGTCGAGGCGGTGATCGCGCTGGCCCGGGACATCCTCGGCCGCTGGCCGATCCCGCCGGAGCGGGTGCTCGCCCATTCCGACGTCGCGCCCGAGCGCAAGGAGGATCCGGGCGAGATCTTCCCGTGGGACCGGCTGGCGGCGGCGGGGGTGGGCCACCGCGTGCCGCCCGCCCGCCTCCAGGACGGCCGCTTCTTCGCGCGGGGCGATGCCGGCCAGCCCGTCGAGGCGCTGCAGGCGATGTTCGCGCTCTACGGCTACGACCTGCCGGTGACCGGGCTGTTCGACGCGCGCACTCAGGCGGTGGTCACCGCGTTCCAGCGCCACTTCCGCCCGGCGCGGGTGGACGGCGTGGCCGACGCCTCGACCATCACCACCCTGCGCGACCTGATCGCGGCGCTGCCGCCGGCCTGAGGGCCGGGCGCCCGCCGGGCCCTCAGGCGCGGTGGGCCCGGGCCTCACGGGGGTGCCCGGCCTCCGGGGCCGGCGCGACCGGCGCGTCGGTCCGGGTCCGCCAGAGGCTGTAGACGACGCCGGCCGCCAGCAGCGTCAGGGTCACCACCAGGGAGACCCAGGGCTGCACGTGGACGAGCTCGAACGTGTCGGCGACCACGATCTTGGCGCCGATGAAGATCAGGATGAAGGCCAGCGCCGTCTTCAGGTAGGCGAACCGGTCGACCATCGCGGCGAGGGCGAAGTAGAGGGCGCGCAGGCCCAGGATCGCGAAGATGTTGGAGGTGTAGACCACGAACGTGTCGGTGGTGATCGCGAAGATCGCCGGCACGCTGTCGACCGCGAAGATCACGTCGGCGCCGTTCACCAGCACCAGGGCGAGGGCCAGCGGCGTGAAGTACAGGGCGACCTTGCCGGTCTTCGGGTCGGTCTTGCGCACGGTGAAGCGCTGGCCGTGCAGGTCGGGGGTGACCCGGAAGGTCGTCTTGAACCAGCGCACGACGGCGCTGTTCTGGAAGTCGCCCTCCTCCTCGTCGCCCGCGATCAGGATCTTCAGGCCGGCGTAGATCAGGAAGGCGGCGAACAGGGAGAGCACCCAGTGCACCTCGTGCACCAGGGCGGCGCCGAGCCCGATCATCAGGCCGCGCAGCACCACGGCCGCCAGGATGCCCCAGAGAAGGACCCGGTGCTGGGCCGCCCGCGGGATGCCCAGGGCCGTGAGGATCATGGCGATGACGAAGACGTTGTCCATCGACAGCGACTTCTCGACCACGAGGCCGGTGACGTACTCCTCGGCGGAAGACGGCCCGAGATACCACCAGATCCAGCCGCCGAAGGCGAGGCCGAGGGCGAGGTAGAAGCCGGTGAGCAGCAGGCTCTCCCGGACGCCGATCTCGTGCTCCTTGTCGCGGTGGAGGAGCCCGAGGTCGAAGGCGAGCAGGCAGGCGATCAGGACGTGGAACCCGAGCCACATCCACAACGGCTTGCCGAGCCATTCGACGGTGAGGACGTCCATCATGTGCGGGACCTGATGCTGATTCCAAATGGAAAGCATCGGCTCCGACATCACGGGCGCTGAGGAGCGCCCGCCAGAGGGGCCCGCAGCCGATGGGGCCGACGTAAGGGGTGATCCGGGCGAATCAAGGGCAAGATGCCCGGGCGGCGCGCGGGCCGGTGACGATCTCCGGTCCCCGTGGCCCCGACGCGACGCGGGCGCGCGTGTCGGTGCGGCCTCTGGTCCCGGACGGGAACGCGGGGGTAGAGGGAACGCGTCCGGTGCCGCGAGGCCGTCAGGCGGAGGCCTCCGGGGTCTCGGCGGCCATCCTCGGCGACGTGCGCTCGCGCAGGGGCCGCTCCTCCATCAGCGCCAGGAACGTGAAGGCCCCGAGCAGGCCGAGGCAGGCGGCCAGGAAGACGTGGCGGAAGGTCAGGGCGAGCTGGGCCGGGTCCGCGCCGCGGATCAGGCTCTCCACGTCGTGGGCGCCTCCCCCCGCCCCGCCGGCGGCGCCGCCGAGCACGATCGTGCCGAAGGCCGCCACGATCAGCGCCCCGCCGAGGGAGCGGAAGAAGTTCATCGCGGCGGTGGCGATGCCGAGCTGGTGCGTCTCCACCGCGTTCTGGATCGAGATGGTCGAGAGCGGGAGGATCGTCCCGATCCCCATGGAGAGCAGCGCGAACAGCACCTCCATGAGCCAGAAGGGGAGCGCCCGGCCCTGCCAGGCGATGGTGGCGCAGCAGGCGAGGCTGACGCACATCATCGCCAGGGGCACGCGCTTGTAGTGCCGGAAATGCAGCATCGACCGGCCCGACAGGGTCGCGCCCGTGACGGTGCCGATCATCAGCGGCACCAGGGCCACGCCGGACTCGCTCGCCGAGAGCCCGATCACCCCTTCGAGGAAGATCGGCACGTAGATGGTCAGCCCGATGAAGGTGCCCATGGCGAAGCACGCGGCCAGCGTCGCGCTGTAGACCACCCGGTCCTTGAGCACCTCCGTGGGGATCAGCGGCTCGGCCGCCGTGGCGAGCCGCGCCGCGAAGGCGCCGCCCAGCACGGCCGCGCCGGCCAGGAGGGCGAGGACCGGCGCCGAGTCCCAGGGATAGCGCACCCCGCCCCAGCTCAGGGCCAGCAGGAGGGTGACGGAGCCCGCCACCATCAGGGCGGCGCCGGGATAGTCCAGCCGGTGGCGGCGCTCGTGGCGGGGCAGGCGCTTGAGGTTGGCGTTGGTGAGCGCGAAGGCGAGGACGCCGATCGGCAGGTTGATCCAGAAGATCAGGGACCAGTGCAGGTGCTGGGCGAAGAGGCCGCCGAGCAGCGGCCCCGCCACCGAGGCCGTCACGAACACGCCCGCGATCACCACCTGGTAGCGCGCCCGCTCCTTGGGCGACATGATGTCGGCCAGGATGGTCTGCGCCAGGGCGATCAGACCGCCGCCGCCGACACCCTGGAGACCCCGGGCGAGCGCCAGCGCCACCATCGTGGGCGCCAGCGCGCAGGCGAGCGAGCCGACCACGAAGGTCGCGATGGCGATCAGCAGCATGACCCGCCGACCGTGGATGTCGCTGAGCTTGCCGTAGAGCGGGGTCACCGCCGTGGAGGCCAGCAGGTAGGCGGTGACGATCCAGGGCAGGTTCGCGGCGTCGCCGAGGTCGAGGCCGATGGTCGGCATGGCGGTCGCCACGATGGTCTGGTCGAGGGCCGCGAGCAGCATCGCGGTCATCAGCCCGTAGACGATGGCGCGGATCTCGCCGGGGCTGAGCGCGGCCTGCGGGGCGGCCCGCGCCTGGGTTTGCGGCTGGATCTCGGTGACGGCGACGGGACTGGCCACGTGTCTGAGAGCCTCTGATCCGGACCGTGCCGGCCGACCGTCCGGGGCGGACGGGGCCTGGGGCGGCATGAGGGGGGCGCGGGCGGGCCGCGGTCGCGGGCCGGTGCACCGGTAACCGCGGCGCCCGGGATCGGGAAGAACGTGCGTTCGGGCGTGTCCGTTTCCTAGCGCAACGCCGGAGGCCGGCCCATGGCGCCCGGCGCCGATCCGGCCTTCGCCCTTGACAGAGGGTGCCGGGCTGTCGCTCTCCCGCCCCATGCCGGATGACAGGGACGCAATCGCCATCGTGGGCGGGGGGGCCGCCGGGCTCGCCGCGGCCGAGGTGCTGGGCGAGGCCGGCCGCGCGGTCACGGTCTACGAGCGCATGCCGTCGGTCGCCCGCAAGCTGCTGATCGCCGGGCGCGGTGGCCTCAACATCACCCACGGCGAGGCGCGGGCTGAGTTCCTCGCCCGCTACCATCCGCGCGGCGCCCTCGACGCGGCCATCGCGGCCTTCCCGCCCGACGCGCTCAGGGCGTGGTGCGCGGATCTCGGCGAGCCGACCTTCGTCGGCTCGAGCGGGCGCGTCTTCCCGCGGAGCTTCAAGGCCTCGCCGCTGCTGCGGGCGTGGCTGGCGCGGCTCGACCGCCTCGGCGTCCGGATCCGGACCCGCCACCGGCTCACGGGGATCGCCGGGGGCCTGCGCTTCGAGACCCCGGACGGTCCCCTGGACCTCCGGCCCCGCGCCACCCTGCTGGCGCTGGGCGGGGCGAGCTGGCCGCGCCTCGGCTCGGACGGGCGCTGGGTGCCGCTCCTCGAGGGGCTCGGCGTGGCGGTGTCGCCCCTGCGTCCGGCCAATGCCGGCTTCGCGGCGGCCTGGTCCGACCTGTTCCGGGAGCGGTTCTCCGGCGCGCCGCTGAAGCGGGTGGCGCTCACCTGCGCGGGCACCACGGTGCGGGGCGAGGCCGTGATCACCGAGGCCGGCCTCGAGGGCGGGGCGGTCTACGCCCTCTCGCGCGTCCTGCGCGAGGCGATCGCGGCCGGGGGCAGCGCGCGGCTCGTCGTGGATCTCCGCCCGGACCTGACCCGGGACGCCCTCGCCCGCCGCCTGTCCCCCGCCCGGGCCGGC
>NZ_JBKFBI010000187.1:0-9091 GCF_053346095.1 Methylobacterium sp. A52T
CGGGGCGGTCGGCGCCGGGGCGGCCGGCGCGGGCGCGGCGGGCTTCTTCGGCTGCGCCAGGGCCGGCGCGGCCGCGAGGCCGAGGCCCGCGAGGCCGAGGAGGGCGGCGCGGGCGAGCGTCGCGGTGCGGGTGAAGGACATCGGCTCTGACCCCTTGGAAGAGACGTGGTGTGGCTGGCAGGATGCGGAGCCGGCCTGGCGGCAGGTCCGCCGGAGCGTCCGGCTGCCCGCCGCGTTGGCGCGCCGCCCGGAACTCCGGATGAATCGGTCCGGCCATCGGGCGGGACGGGCGCCGTCTGCGCGCATCCCTCTCCCCGGCGACCGGGCGGCCTGCCTTTCCCCTCGAATGAGGCGAAGGCATGACACCGCGGCCGGGGAAGCTGTCGGAACCGTCCCGACCGCGCCCGGCCCCCGATAGGCTCCCATCCGCCCGGCCGCAAGCGCGACGTTGCGCGGCCGCTCTTAGCGGTCGGTTAACCCTGTCGGGCCGAGATGATAGGCGTTCTGCAGGATCGGCGGGGGCGGCGGGTTTGAGCGCGTTGGCGGTGGCGGAGTGGGCGGCCGACGCCGCACCGGACGCGTCCGCGCGATCCGAGGACGCGCCGGACGGCCTGTTCGGACGCCTGTCCGACGGTCTCGCGACCCGCTTGTTCGCCGCCGCCCTGACGGGCCCGCAGCGCACCCTCCTGCGTGATTCGGGAGACCGGGTCGCGTGGTGCGGGCGCCCGTCCATCACCTGGACCTACGCGGCCGCCGCCGAGATCGTCGGTCGACTCGCCCGCGGGATCGGCGCGTGGCGGCTCCCGGCCGGCAGCCGGATCGGGCTGTGGTATTCGGGCGGTGCCGAATCGGCCCTCGCGCACCTCGCCGTCGAGGCGGCCGGCCACCTGCCCTGCGCGATGCCCGCCCTCTGGGACGAGGCGGAACTCTCCGCCGGGATCGAGGCCGCGGGCCTCGTGGCCGTGCTGACGGAGGGCCGCCGCGGCGCGCGCCGGCCCGCCGAGGACCTCACCCGCGCGGCCATGCGCCATTTCGCCCTGCGCTACCTCGCGGCCTTCGGCCCGAGCGTGCCGGACGGCGTGATCAGCCTCGACGCGATGGCCCTGGAGCGGGGCGTGGTCGAGCCGGCGCCGGGGCGCGGCCTCGTCACCTTCGCGGGCGGCGATCCCGGCCGGCCGGTCTACCGCACCGCCGCGGCGCTGGCGGCGGCGGTCGCCGCCCATCTCGACGCGCTGCCCCTGACCGCGGACGAGCGGGTCCTGACGCTCCTGCCCGGCCACGACCTGCGCGGCCTCGTGACCGGCCTGGGCACCGCCCTGGCGGCCGGCGCCGGTCTGGAGACCGTGCTGCCCTTCGACGAGACCGGGTTCCGCGCCGCCCTGCTGCGGCCGGTGCCGACCCGGCTGGTGGTCCCGGCGCGGGTCGAATCGGCCCTCGCCGCCCTGCCGCTGCCCTGGACCGTCCGGGTCCTCGACGTGGTCCACCGCGCGCCCGCCCGGCTGACCCCGCGGGGCGCCGGGCCCGCGGGCCCGCAGCGCCTCGATTCCCTGGTCTTGGGCGAGGCGCTCGTGCTGACCCGCCCCGGCCCGGACGACCTCGCCGCGACCCTGGCCGAGCCCGGGCAGGCCTTCCTGCCCCGCGATCTCCTGGACCTCGCCGCCGGCGCCGATGGCGACCTCGCCTGCCGGGGGGTAGCCTGCGCGGCCTCCCCGCTCGCCCGCGGCGCGATCCCGGCGACGGACCCCCTGGCGTGGCGGAGCACGGGCTTCCGCCCGCTCCGCGCGGACGGGCACGCGGACGGGGTGGTCGCGGCGATCGCCGCCGTCGCCACCGGCCCCACCGCCTGAACGGCGGACGATCGCCGGTTCATCCGGCACTCAGGCGGCGCGGATAATCTCGCATCTGCACACGAACCGACGGATCCGATCCGCCTCCTCGCGGGTTCTGCATCGGATTGTCGTGACGGCTATCTTTCCAAGCCGTCCGGGATGGAGTACCGCTCAAGCTTATGGGTGCGCTGCAACAAGTGCTCGTGGTCGACGACGGCGTCCGCGCCGTGGACCGGTCCCTCTCGGGCGAGCTGGCCAGCCTCGGATACGCGAGCGTGACTGCCTCGATGGAGGCGGCCGACGACGTCCTGACCGTGATCGCCCGTCCGGCGGCCGTGCTGCTCCAGGCGCCCACCCGCCGGAATCCCGCCTACGCCCGCCGCGCGGCCCGCCTCCGCGGCCAGCTGCGCG
Organism: Methylobacterium sp. A52T; assembly: GCF_053346095.1. Taxonomy (NCBI): domain Bacteria; kingdom Pseudomonadati; phylum Pseudomonadota; class Alphaproteobacteria; order Hyphomicrobiales; family Methylobacteriaceae; genus Methylobacterium; species Methylobacterium sp. A52T. The sequence continues at coordinate 2,241 of NZ_JBKFBI010000187.1, forward strand.
AGCGCGGCATCCCGGTGATCCTCATCGGTGATTCGGGCGAGGCCCGAGGCGGCGGCCCGGTCGATCTCGCGACCCGGCTCGGCGCCTACGTCGCCGCCCAGCCGGATCTCTGAGGCACGCCCCGGCGCGCGCCGAGGTCGCTGCGTCCGGGCGCCCGCGCCGGGACCGAGTCCGCCTCCGGCAATCGCCGTCCGACCGCTCCCCGTCACTGCCCGTGCCGCGCGCCCCCTCTCTCGCGCGGAAGAGGTCGCGGCTGGCGAGAGACGATCGGGAGCGGTCCTAGCGCGCCGCGCGCATCAGCTCCGGCGCGCCGATTCGGGGCAGCACGCCCTCCCGCATCACCAGGCGCCGCAGCGGTCCGAGCTGCGTCATCGCCAGCAGGCCGAGGCCGCGCAGCGCGTCGACCGGCAGCAGATCGGTGAGCAGGCTGCGGTTGAGGAGATCGACCGCGGCGGTGCGCGCGGCCGTGTCGACCCGGCGCGCCCGCGCGTAGCCGTCGAGCACGGCGCGCGAGCCGGGATCGCGGCGGTCGCGGGCGGCGGCCAGCACCGCGTCGCGCAGGGTCGCGGCGTCGCGCAGGCCGAGATTGAGCCCCTGCGCGCCGATCGGCGGGAAGACGTGGGCCGCCTCACCGATCAGCGCCAGCCGCGGAGCCACCGGGGTCGCCACCGCGAGGCCGCGCATCGGCACGAGGCCGCGGGGGCCGTCGACCCGCATGGCGCCGAGCATCGCCCGGGCCTGCCGCTCCACCGCCTGCCCCAGCGCCGCGTCGTCGAGGGCGGCGAGCCGCCGGGCCGCCCCCTCCCCGGTCACCCAGACGAGGCTGGACCGGTGGCCGCCGGGCAGCGGCACGAGGGTGAAGGGCCCCGACCGGGTGTGGAACTCGGTGGAGACGTCGCGGTGCGGTCGCGCGTGGGCCAGGATCGTGGTGATGGCGCTCTGCGGGTAGGTCCAGTCGCGCACGCGGACGCCGCTGGCGGCCCGCAGCGGCGAGCGGGCTCCGTCGGCCCCCACCACGAGCCGGGCCTCGACGGCACGCCCGTCCGCCAGCGCGACGCGCGCCGCCGCCTCGCCGGGCATGGCGCCGGCGGCGTCCGCCTCGACCAGGGTGAGGTTGTCCTGCGCCCGGGCGCGAGCGCGCAGGCTCTCGACCAGGCGGGCGCTCTCGACGTTCCAGCCGAAGGCGTCGAGGCCGATCTCGGCGGCGCGGAACCGCGCCGGCGGCGGCCGGAACAGGCTGCCGGTGTCGTCGACGATCTGCAGCGTGCAGAGCGGGCTCGCGTGCGGCGCCACCGCCTCCCAGGCGCCGAGCGCGTCCAGGAAGCGCACCGACCCGTCGAGGAGCGCGACGGTCCGCCCGTCCGCCACCGGGGCGTGGCGGCCGACCAGCGCCGTGGGGATGCCCTCGCGCGCGATCGCCAGCGCGGCGGCGAGCCCCGCGGCACCGGCCCCGACCACGGCGACCGCGAACGGCGCGCCGGCTTCTTCGATCTCGGCTCCTTCGGACATGCTGCCCCGCACGATCTCCGCTCGTTCCCGTGCCGGCCGGACCTCGCTCGCCGGAGGCCCGGGAGAAGGCCGGCGCGTCTCCCGCGCACGGCACGTGCCCGTATCTGAGCTTTCGGGTATCTCTGCCAAGCCCGATCCGCGAAGGCCACAGCGCCGCAGCCCGGAGGCGCTCATGCCGGTGCGATTCGGTCCGACCTCCAGCTTCGCCGCCGTGGCGCCGCGCTACGACGCCACGCGCCGCATCCCGGAGGCGCATCTCCACGCCTGCTACGACCGGCTGATCGCCGCCGGCCTGTTCCCGGCGCGCGGCCGGATCTGCGACGCGGGCTGCGGCACCGGCCAGATCTCCCTGCCCCTGGCCGGACGGGGCTACGCGGTCGCGGGCTACGACATCGCGGTCGAGATGGTGCAGCGTGCCCGGGCGAAGCTGCCGGCCGGGCTGGACGCCCTCTACGCGGTGGCGGATGTCCGCGCCCTGCCCGAGGCGGATCGCGCCTGCGACGCGGTGGTCGTCTCCAAGCTGTTCATGCACATCGCCGACTGGCAGGCAGCGGTCCTAGAGCTGATCCGGGTGGCGGGGCCCAGCGCGCCGATCGTCCACCTGCGCGACCGGGGCGCCTACGGCACGGCGGTCCGCCGCCACTTCACGGCGCGCCTCCGCGCTGCCGGTTTCGCGCGGCTGTTCCTCGGGCCCGATCCCGCCTCCGGCGCGGAGCTCGTCGCCTTCCTGGCCGCCCGGGGCTGGTCGCCGGTCCCGGTGGCGACGGCGGATCTCGCGTGGCGCTTCGACACGTCGGCCGCCGAGACCCTCCGGGGTCTGCGCGAGCGGATCTTCGCCGAGTTCTGGTACGTGCCGGAGTCCGCCTACGCGGCGGCCCTGGCCGAGACCGAGGCCTGGGCGGCGGCCGAGCCCGGCGGCCTCGACCGTGCCGAGACGATGACGGCCCATCTCGCGGTGGACCTGTTCCGGGCCGGCGGCTGACTCTTCGGCTGACTCAGCGCAGGAACGCCGCCAGCTCCGAGACAACCGCGTCCGGCCGCTCCTCCTGGAGGGTATGGCCGCAATCCAGTGCCCGGCCCGAGACGTCGGTCGCCTTCTCGCGCCACGTCTCCAGCACGTCGTAGGTCCGGCCGACCACGCCCTTGGCGCCCCAGAGCGCCAGCAGCGGCGCGGTGATCCGGGCCTCGGCATCGGCCGCGTCGTGCTCCAGGTCGATCCCGGCGGCCGCCCGGTAGTCCTCGCAGATCGCGTGTCGGCAGGCCGGGTCGGAATAGCAGCGCAGGTACTCGGCGAAGAGTTCCGGCGGGGTCGAGCCGGGGGTCTTCGACTGGCCCTCGACGTGGTGGCGCAGGAAGTATTCCGGGTCGGCCCCGATCAGCGTCTCCGGCAGGGGATGAGGCTGGATGAAGAAGAACCACCAGAAATAGCGGGTGGCGAAATCCTTGTCGGTGCGCGCGTACATGGTCGCGGTCGGCGCGATGTCGAACACGGCGATCCGCTCCACCGCCCGGCTGTGGTCGAGGGCGAGGCGGTGGGCGACCCGGCCGCCCCGGTCGTGGCCGACCACGGCGAACCGGTCGTGGCCGAGCGCCCGCATCACCGCCACCGCGTCGGCCGCCATGGCGCGCTTGGCGTAGCTGGCGTGGCGCTCGCCCCCCGGGGGCTTGGCCGAATCGCCGTAGCCGCGCAGGTCCATCGCCACCACGGCGTGCCGCTCGGCGAGGCGCGGCGCGACGTGGAGCCAGGTCGACAGGGTCTGCGGATGGCCGTGCAGGAGCAGCACCGGCGGCCCGGACCCGGCCGAGCGGGCGTTGATCGTCACGCCGGGCGCGGTCTCGATCCGGTGCCGGTCGAAACCCGGCAGGAAGTCGCGGGCCATGGATTCGGTCTCCGGATTCGGTCTCCATCCTGCCGCACTGGCGCGCCGGGATGCACCGGATGATAAGGCGCCTCCGGCACCATGTCCGCCGAACCGCCATGACAGATGCACGCGCGACTCAGGACCCGGCCTTGAAGGATTCCGACGCGGCCGAGGCGCCGGCGGCGGAGGCCGCCCCCGCGCCTGCCGTCGCCCCGCCCCTGCGGCCGAGCATCCTCGACCCGCTCTTCGCGCCGGCCCGCGCCCTGCCGGGGATCGGGCCGAAGATGGCGCCGCTCATCGAGAAGCTGCTCGGCACCCCCGAGCGCGAGGCCCGGGTCGTGGACCTGCTGTTCCACCTGCCCCAGGGCGGCGTGGCGCGGAAGTTGATGGGCTCGATCAGCGAGGCCCCCACCGGCGAGCCGGTGACGATCGGCGTCACCGTGGTGGCGCACCGCCCGGCCCAGGCCGGGCCCGGCCGGCGCCCGCACCGGGTGCTGGTGGAGGATGCCTCCGGCGACATCTCCCTGGTCTTCTTCGGCATGCCCCGCGCCCGGGTGGAGAAGATGCTGCCGCTCGGGTCGCACCGCTACATCACCGGCCGGATCGACCTCTGGGACGGCACCCGCCAGATGGTCCACCCGTCGCGGATCGTGGACGAGGCGGGCCTCGCGGAACTCCCGGCGGTCGAGCCGGTCTACGGCGCCACCGAGGGGCTGACCTCCCGGGCGATCAACAAGCTCGCGGTCGCGGCCCTCGACCGGCTGCCGGTCCTGCCGGAATGGCAGGACCCGGCCTGGCTGGAGCGGAACCGCCTGCCCGCCTTCGCGGACGCGCTCCGCCTCGAGCACCGCCCCGAGGAGGCGCCCCCGAAGGCCGAGGACCCGCTCCAGCCGCCGCCCGCGACGCCGTCCCGGAAGCGGCTGGCTTACGACGAGCTCCTCGCCTCGCAGCTGGCGCTCGCCCTCCTGCGCGCCCGCCAGCGGCGCAAGGCCGGCCGCGTCAATGCCGGCGACGGCGCCCTGAGCGGGCGCCTCGAGGCCGCCCTCCCCTTCGCGCTGACCGGCGCGCAAGGCCGGGCGGTGGCGGAGATCCGCGCCGACCTCGCGGCGCCCCGGCGGATGCTGCGCCTGCTCCAGGGCGATGTCGGCTCGGGCAAGACCGCGGTGGCCCTTCTCGCCATGGCCTCGGCGGTCGAGGCCGGGCGTCAGGCCGCCCTGATGGCGCCGACCGAGATCCTGGCGCGGCAGCATTTCGAGCGGCTGAGGCCGCTGGCCGGCCCCCTGCGCCTGCGCCTGATGACCGGCCGCGACCGGGCCGCGGAGCGCAAGGCGACGCTGGCCGACCTCGCCGCCGGCGAGATCGACATCCTGGTCGGCACCCACGCCCTGTTCCAGGAGGCGGTGACGTTCCGCGACCTCGGCCTCGCGGTGGTGGACGAGCAGCACCGGTTCGGCGTCCACCAGCGCCTCGCGCTCGGCGCCAAGGGCGAGGCGGTGGACTTCCTGGTCATGACCGCGACGCCGATCCCCCGCACCCTGGCGCTGACCTTCTTCGGCGACATGGACGTCTCGATCCTCGACGAGAAGCCCGCCGGCCGGCAGCCGATCCGGACGATCACGCTGCCGACCGAGCGGATCGACGAGGTCGTGGCCGGCCTCGCCCGGGCGATCGCCGGGGGCGAGCGGGTCTACTGGATCTGCCCGCTGGTGGAGGAATCGGAGTTCGTCGACCTCGCCGCCGCGGCCGAGCGCTTCGACGATCTGCGGAAGCACTTCGGCGACGCGGTCGGGCTGATCCACGGCAAGATGCCGGGCCCCGAGAAGGATGCCGCCATGGCCCGGTTCGCCGCCGGGGAGACCGAGCTCCTGGTCTCGACCACCGTGGTGGAGGTCGGGGTCGACGTGCCCGAGGCCACCATCATGGTGATCGAGCACGCGGAGCGGTTCGGGCTGGCGCAGCTGCACCAACTCCGCGGCCGGGTCGGGCGCGGCTCGAAGGCCTCCTCGTGCCTGCTGCTCTACCGGGGGCCCCTCGGGCAGGTGTCCCGGGCCCGGCTGGAGATGATGCGCGCGAGCGAGGACGGCTTCCGCATCGCCGAGGCCGACCTGAAGCTGCGCGGCGAGGGCGAGGTGCTCGGCACCCGGCAATCCGGCATGGCGGCGTTCCGGCTGGCCCGGCTGGAGAGCGACGCCGCCCTGCTGGAGGCCGCCCGCGACGACGCGCGGATGATCGTGGAGCGCGATCCCGGCCTCAAGAGCCCGCGGGGGCAGGCGCTGCGGGTGCTGCTCTACCTGTTCGAGCGGGAGGCCGCGATCCGGCTGATCGGGGCCGGATGAACGGTTTCCTGAACGGATTCGTTCAGGAAAGTCCGGCCTTCCTGAACGGCCGGATCCGGAATCGCCGCCGCGCGACCGGATCGGTACTCCGATGCGCCGATGTCACAGGCTCTCTGAAAAGATATTTATTTTCAATGGTTTGAGAGGATCGCGCGGAAGCTTGGCGGCGCCGGGCGGGCGGTCCGGGAGGCTCCGGACAGGCCTTGTGACCTTGCATCAGCCATATTCTTCCCTTAACTGGAGATGAACGAATGGCCCGGTAAGCCGGGACATCACGGACGAATCTGGAGGACGGACATGTCGAACGGACTGTTCCAAGGCCTGCCGGGCTCCCACGAGATGGCCGGTGCCCACGCCCTGCCGACCGAGCCCTGGCTGCTGCCGATCTCGGATCGCGCCGCCGAGGCGGCGGGCAAGACCGCGGACGAGCTGCAGGCCGCCGTGCGTCGGGCGTCCCGGCCCTTCTGGCTGGCCGCCAACGGGCTCTGCATCGCGCTGGGCCTCGCCCTGACCCTGCAATGCGCCTCCGGCTGGGGCCCGACGGCGCCCCGCAGCGCCGTGACGGTCGCGCAGGCGACGCCGCCGACCATCGCGCCGCAGACCGCCTCGCTGCAGCGCTGAGCCGACAGCAGTCTGATCATTTCAGGGCCGTCCCGCGCGCGCGGGGCGGCCTTTCTCGTGGACGATGGCCGCCAATCCCACGGCCTCCCTCAACCCGAGGGGCGGTGAGATCGGCGCGCAGGAGGCCTGGATCGCGCGTCGGCGCCTCGGGACGGACCCTTGAGCGGACCGGAGGTCGTCCCTGCTTCGACGGTTCCGGTCGGCACTGCCGTCATGGCGAGCGCATCGAAGCGATCCAGGGCAGCGGGACGTCCTGAACCGTGGCGCGACACGGGGTGGCTCCGGCCGCCGAGACGGCGATGAAGCCGGCGGACCGCTGGGCCGTCCGCAGGGTGGCCGCCACGGCGTTGGGGCGGCCCCGGCCCCGACCACGGCGACCGCGAACGGCGCGCCGGCTTCTTCGATCTCGGCTCCTTCGGACATGCTGCCCCGCACGATCTCCGCTCGTCCCCGTGCCGGCCGGACCTCGCTCGCCGGAGGCCCGGGAGAAGGCCGGCGCGTCTCCCGCGCACGGCACGTGCCC
>NZ_JBKFBI010000188.1:0-9041 GCF_053346095.1 Methylobacterium sp. A52T
GGGCGCCGGGGCCGGGGCCGGGGCCGGCGCGGGAGCGACGGCGGCCGCAGGGGCGGGCGTCGCGGCCACGGGGGCCGGCGGCGGGAGGAAGTCCGATTCGTCCGGACCGGGAGCGGCCAGGAAGGCGGCCTCCAGGTCGTCCAGGGAGACCTCGCCGGGCTTCAGCTCGCGGACCACCGGATCGGGCAGGACCGGCTCGGGCGGCGGCGGCGGGGCGGCGGCCTCCGGCTCGGGCGAGCCCTCGGCCATGCGCTCCAGGGCGGAGATGAGGTCGTCGTCCGAGCCCGCGGGCTCCGTGCCGGTGGCCTCCAGATCGGCCAGGATCGCCTTCAGCCGGTCCAGCGTCAGCAGGATCAGGGTGACGGAATCCGACGTGGCGGGCAGCCCGTCGCGGAAGCGACCCATCAAGGTCTCGGCGGCGTGCGCCAGAGCTTCCAGCCGCGGGAGGCCGAGGAACCCGCAGGTTCCCTTGATCGTGTGAACGAGTCGGAAGATGTTCCGCAGAATAGTCTCGTTGTTCGGATCCTGCTCGAATCGAACCAATTCTGCATCGACCGTGTCGAGATGCTCCCCGCTCTCGGTCAGAAACTCGCGAAGCAGGTCGTCCATAGGCGCTACTCGTTACGCGGAGAAGGTCTCGCGCAACCTACTTACTCGCGCGGGGTTAGGGAAGCGTTTCCATCCCGGCCCCGCGCGGCACCTTTTTCAGAGTTTCACGCCAGCGCCGTGTCCGAAGCCTCTCCATCGCGGTCTTCGGGCGCGTCGATCACTGCGGGCGTGGCGGTGATAGTCACTTCATCGCCCTCGATCGCGAAGCGGACATCCATGGCGGCGGCCCGCGCCACGAGGCCGGCGTAGAACGGCAGGATACCGTGGGCGTCGACGGTGCCGCTCTCGGGGCTGCCGGCCATCAGCTCCTCGACGTGGGGCGGGATACGGGCATGCGAGCCCTTGGCCTTCAGCACCAGCGTGGGCGCCTCGCCGTCGCCGGAGACGACGACGTCGATCAGGCCGCCCCGGGGAATCGCCGAGGTGGCGACCATCACGAGATTGAGCAGGAGCTTGACCTTGTTCTTCGGGAACAGCGCCTGCGGGGCGCTCCAGGTCAGCTTGGTCTTGTCGTCGGAGAACATGCCCTTGGCCACGCTCTCGGCGTCGGCGAGGTCGATCGAGGCGCCGGCCGAGCCGGCGGCCCCGAAGGCGATGCGGGCGAATTTCAGCCGCGCCGAGGCCTGGCGGGCGCTCTTCCCGATCAGCTCCAGGGCGAAGGTCCGCATCGATTCGTCCTGGTCGTCCTCCAGGACCTCGAGCCCGTTCACGATCGCGCCGACGGGGCTGATCACGTCGTGGCAGACGCGGGAGCAGAGCAGGGCGGCGAGGTCGAGGCCGTCGAGGTTCAGGGTGGGCGAGGTCGGGGAGGACATGGTGCGCTCCGGGCGGGCGGATCTGAGGTGCGGACGTCTGCGGGCCGGGGCCCCGATTGGGGCTGCCGGTTCCCGGCCGCCCGGTTCTCGGCCGCCCAGTCCTCGGCCGCCCCTGCGGCGATCGAGTCGCCCGAAAGGATCCCGCGCGGCCCGCGGGCCGGACCGGGGGCGACGACCGGTCCGCACGGATAGACGCCACGGTCGGCTTTGAAAAGCGTTACCGGATCGGACGGAAGGCCGGGACGGTCCCCGATTCCCGGCCCGATCGGGCGCGAACGCATCGTCTCGGCCCTGTCCTGGCCGCATCGTGAACGCGCGGCGGACGCCATGAGCCACGCGCGCCGGACCGGACACGGGCGGCCCGGTCGGCTACGATGCCGACCCCGTCGCGCCAGGGAGGATGCGGCATGAGTGACGAGACCGGTCTCCCGAACGGAACGGCGAAGGCCCCCGCGAAGGGAGCGGCGAAGGGAGCGGCCGCAGGGTCAGCCACGACGCTGCGCGCGGGCCTGCGCCCCCGTCTCGGGCTCGCCGACCCCGACGCCGCGCGGGCCCGGCTCGCCGAGCTCGCGCCGGCGCTGCCGGCCGGCTTCCTGACGCCGCCCTGCCGGGACCTGCTCCTCGGCCTGGCGGATCATTCCCCCTTCCTCTGGCGGGCGGCCACCCGGTCGCCCGAGCGGCTCGTCGCCCTGCTGGATCAGCCGCCGGACGCGGCGAGCCGGGACATCATCGCGCGGCAGCGCGCCGTCGGCGCCGCCTGCGGGGCGAATCCCGACCTCGCCGAGGTGGGCCGGCAGCTGCGCGCCAACCGGGAGGCCCACGCCCTCTTGGTCGCCCTGGCGGATCTCGGCGGCTGCTGGGACCTCGACGCGGTGACCGGCGCCCTGTCGGCCTTCGCCGACGCGTCGGTGAGCGGGGCGGTCGAGGCGCTCCTCCGGCAGGGGATGGCGGCCGGGCGGTATAGGCCCAAGGATCCGGAGGCGCCGCAGGACGGGTCGGGCCTGATCGTCCTGGGCCTGGGCAAGCTCGGCGGCTGCGAGCTGAACTACTCCAGCGACATCGACCTCGTCGTCTTCTACGAGGCCGAGCCCGCCGCCGCGGCGACCGGCGGCGATCCGAAGCCCTTCCTCGTCAAGCTGGCGCAGGGGCTGGTGAAGCTCCTGGCCGACCGGACCGCCGACGGCTACGTCCACCGCATCGACTACCGATTGCGGCCGGACCCGGGCTCGACCGCGGTGGCGCTCTCCACCGGCTTCGCCTTCGACTACTACCAGACGCTCGGCCAGAACTGGGAGCGCGCGGCCTTCATCAAGGCCCGGCCGATCGCCGGCGACATCCCGGCCGGTGAGGCCTTCCTGGCGGAACTCGCGCCGTTCATCTGGCGCCGGCACTTCGACTTCCCGGCCATCGCCGAGATCCACGCCCTGAAGCGGCAGATCCACATGGTCCGCGGCCACGAGACCATCGCGGTCGGCGGCCACGACATCAAGATCGGCCGCGGCGGCATCCGGGAGATCGAGTTCTTCGTCCAGACCCAGCAGCTCGTCTTCGGCGGCCGCAAGCCCGCCCTGCGGGGCCGCCGGACCGTCGCGATGCTCGGCGAGCTCGTCGCGGAGGGCTGGATCGACGGGCGGGCCCGGGACGAGCTCTCCGCGGCCTACGCGTTCCTGCGCACCCTCGAGCACCGGATCCAGATGATCCGGGACGAGCAGACCCAGCGCCTGCCCACCGGGACCGAGGCGCTGACCGCGCTCGCCCTGTTCGCGGGCTTCCCCGACCTGCCGGCCTTCGAGGCGGCCCTGCTCCACCATGCCGGCCGGGTCCAGGCGCACTACGCCCTGCTGTTCGAGGCGGAGCCGGAGGCCGGTGCCGACGGGGCCGCCCTGGTCTTCGGCGAGAGCGAGCCGGATCCCGAGACCCTGGCGCGGCTCGGCGCCTTCGGGTTCCGAGACCCGCCCCTGGCCTGGGAGACCGTGCAGGGCTGGCATCTCGGGCGCCGCCCGGCCCTGCGGACCGGCCGGGCCCGGGAGATCCTGGCCGAGATGCTCCCGGCGCTGCTGCGCGCGCTCGGCGGGACCGCCGACCCCGACGCGGCGCTCCTCGCCCTCGACCGGGCCTTCGCGCGCATGCCCGCGGTGGCCGAACTCCTCGCCATCCTGCGCTCGCACGAGCGCCTGCGCCTGCTGTTCGCCGACATCCTGGGGACGGCGCCGCGCCTCGCCGACACGGTCGGCCTGAGCCCGCACGTCCTCGACACCGTGCTCGACGCCGACTTCGTGACGCCGACCACGGATCCCGACGAGGTCCGCGCGCAGTACCGGGCGCTCCTGGGCCAGCCGGCGAGCCACGAGGAGAGCCTCGACCGCTGCCGGGACGCCACCCGGCAGATGGCCTTCGTCACGGGCGCCCGCCTGCTGTCGGGCATCCTCACCCCGCGCCAGGCCGGGGAGGCCTACGCGGCGATCGCCGAGGCCACGGTGGCGCTGAGCCTGGAGGCGGAGGAGCGCCGGTTCGCCCTGGACCACGGCGCGGTGCCGGCGGGGCGCTGCTGCATCCTGGCGCTCGGCCGCCTCGGATCCCGCCAGCTCAGCGCGGAATCCGACCTCGACCTCGTCTTCCTGTACGATTTCGACCCGGAGAACCGCACCAGCGACGGACGGCGTCCCCTCGACGCCGTGGTGGCCTACAACCGGCTGGCGCAGCGCGTGTTCGCGGCGCTCACCACGGCCACGCGGCGCGGCCGCCTCTACGCGGTCGACCTGCGGCTGCGGCCCTACGGCAGCCACAGCCCGCCCGCCGTGCAGCTCAGCGGCTTCGCGGACTATCACGGCGGCGAGGCGGAGCTCTGGGAGCACATGGCGCTCGCCCGCGCCCGGGTCGTCGCCGGCGACGCCACCCTGGCGGCCGACGTCACGGCCGCGATCGCCGGGATCCTCCGGCAGCCGCGCGAGACCGCCGCCGTCTGCGCCGAGGCGGGCGCGATGCGGGCCCTGGTCGCGCGGGAGCGGGGCCATGCCGGCCCCTACGACCTGAAGCTCGCCCCCGGCGCGCTGTTCGACCTCGACTTCCTCGCCCAGGCCATCGTGCTGAGCCAGGCACGCGACTGGCCCGGCTGCATCGGCCTCGGCGCGGAGTCGCTCTTCCGCGAGGCGGCGGCGCGCGGCCTCCTGCCCGCGGCGGCGGGCGAGGCCCTCGCCGAGACCTACGGCTTCCTCGACGCCGTCTACCAGTGGCAGCGGCTCGTGATGACCGATCCCGCCGCGGAGCCGTCCGAGACCGCGTCCCGGCAGATCGCCAAGGCGGTGGGCCTCCCGGACGCGCGCGGCCTCGCGGCGGAGCTGCGCCGCCACCGCCGCCGGAGCCAGGCCCTGCTGGCGCAGATCCGGCGGACGGTGCGGATGCCGGCGCGGATGCCGGCCGCCGCGCGGGAGCCGCCGGGGGGGCGGGGGGGGGGGGGTCCGGGCCGCCGCGCGGGACCCGCCGGAGCGCCGATGAGGCGGCGCTCCGGCCGGTGGCCGTCGACATTCACCCCCCGCTCGGGCATTCAGGGCGGTGTCGGGAGGCATCATGACGGGCGCGGCGACGATCTCGGGACCGGAGCGTGAGCGGATCGCCGCGGCGCTCGCCGAGATCGCCTGCGCGGCGGGGGAGATCCTGCGCCGCTACCACCGGGGCCCCTGCCCCCACGCCCTGAAGCCGGACGGCTCGCCCTCCAGCGCCGCCGACGTCGAGGCCGAGGACCTGATCGTCGACGCCCTCGCCGGGCGCTTTCCCGGGATCGCGGTCGTGGCCGAGGAGCGTGCCCAGGGCGACGCGACCCGCCCCGCCGACCTCTTCTTCCTCGTCGATCCCCTGGATGGCACCCGCGACTTCCTCGCCGGGACGCCGGACTACTCGGTCAACATCGCGCTGGTGTCGGGCGCCCGCCCGGTAGCGGCCGCGCTGGCGGCCCCCGGCCTCGGCCGCGTCTGGTGGGCCGGCCCCGCGACCCTGGAGGGCCCCGTGATCGCGGGCCGGCCGGGGGCCGGGCGGCCGGTCCGCGCGCGGGCGGCGCCGGGGACGGGCCTCGTCGCTCTGGGCAGCCGGCGGCACGGCGATCCCGAGACCGCCACCTGCCTGGCGGCGCTGCCGGTCGCGGAGACGCGCCAGGTCGGGTCCGCCCTGAAGTTCGGGCTGATCGCCGCCGGCGAGGCCGACATCTACGTCCGCTGCGGCCCGACCATGGAATGGGACACGGCCGCGGGCGACCACATCGTCGCGGCGGCGGGGGGCTGCGTGGTGGTGCCGGGCGGCGGCCCGATCCGCTACGGCCAGCACGGGCCCGATCACCGCAACGGGCCCTTCGCGGCCCTCGGGGACCCTGCCCTGGTCCCGCGGCTCGCCCTGCCGGCCCGCGCGACCGACCGGCCGGCGGCGGCGCTCAGCGCGGCGCATCCGTAGCCGGGACGTCGGGCGAGCCGTCGGGCGGGACATCCTGCAGGCGGCGCACGGCCGGCCAGGCCGCCTCCGCCTGCCGGGCCAGGCCGGGCTCCGCCAGGAACCGGGCGCGGCGCCCGGCATCCCGGAACAGGTAGAGGCGCTCGTCGATCACCGCGAAGACCAGGGGATCGGCGTCCACCAGCCGGCCATCCAGGATCCCGGCGGCGTCGTAGCCCCCAAGGCGCGGCGCGTAGGCGGGCGGATCGTCCCGGAAAGCCGCGCGGTTGGCGCCGCTGGAGAAGCGCCAGACCTGACCACCCCAGGACAGCTCGAACCGGGCCAGGCCGGCCTGCGGCCCGCCCTCCAGGAAGTAGCTGACCGGGTCGAAGCCATTGAGCGTCAGCAGCTCGATCCGCGTCCGGGCCGTCAGGCCCTCCTCCGCCGCGGCGCGGCCGGGGGCGACCGCCGGCAGGGCCGCCAGCGCGGCTGACAGCGCGGCTGACAGCCTCACCGCTCGCGCGAGCGTGAGCGCCGCCAGCGGGATGCCCGCGCCCGACCGCCCTGCCATGCGGACTGCGGGGTCAGGACGCGTTAACCACATCTTGCGGATTCCCTCAGAAGCTGGTCCGACTCATCCGCCCGGCGCGGCCTCTGCCGGCCCGGCGGGACAGAGCGGCACAGGTCCATCGCACGAACCGTTAATCGAACCGGGCGAGGAGGCAACGATGACGGCACGAGACGATCGCGGCACCGACCGCCGCACCCTCCTGCGCGCGGGCCTCGGCCTGGCGCTGGGTGCGCCCCTCGGCGGCTCCCTCCTCGGCGCCGCGGGCGCGGCCCGCGCGGCCGGCGAGGATCTCGACACGCCCGAGACCTTCCGTCCCGGCGAGATCGTGGAATCCGGCCACCGGTTCTTCGGCACGGTGTCGCGCGGCCTCGCGCTCACCGTCGAGGAGGCGGGCCGGCGCTGGGGCGAGCCCAACGGCTACATCCTCGGCCAGGAGGGCGGCGGCGCCGTGGTGGCGGGCGTCCGCTACGGCGAGGGCACGCTCTACACCCGCAACGCCGGCAAGCGGCGCATCTACTGGCAGGGCCCGTCCCTCGGCTTCGATGTCGGCGGCGACGGCGCCCGCACCATGATGCTGGTCTACAACCTGCCCAACGTGCGCGACCTGTACCGCCGCTTCGCCGGCGTCGACGGCTCCGCCTACCTGGTGGGCGGCTTCGGGATGACCGCGGTGGTCAACGACCGGGTCATCGTCGTGCCGATCCGCAGCGGCGTCGGCGCGCGGCTCGGGATCAATGTCGGCTATCTGAAGTTCACCCGTGAGCCGACGTGGAACCCGTTCTGATCCGGCCAGATCCGGCCTCGATCCGGGACGGCGTCGGAACGCGTTCTGATTGACCGGCCCCGCGGGATTTCACCCTCGCGGCCAACCTGGGCTAGAGTGGAGTTGGGTCGGGTTTTCCGGCCGGATGCGCGGGCTGCACCCTCGTGATCGAAACGGTGATGATCTTCGCGCTGGGCTTCCTGGCGGCGAGCCTGTGCGGCCTGCTGCTTCTGCCGGCCCTCAATGCCCGCGCCGCGCGCCTGGAGCGCCGGCGGGCCGAGGCGCGCCTGCCCCTGTCGCCGGCCGAGATCGCCGCCGAGCGCGACTTCCTGCGCGCGCAGTTCGCCGTGCAGCAGCGCCGACTGGAGCGCCGGGTCGAGACCGTCGAGGCGCGGCGGCAGGCCGACATGGCGGCGATCGGGGCCGGGACGATGCGGGTCGCCGCCCTGGCGCGCGACGTCGCCGCCCGCGACGCCGAGATCGCCCAGGCCCAGGCCAAGACCCGGGAGCTGGAGACCGAGCTGACGCTGGCGCGGGAGGACGGGAGCGCGAGCCTCGCCACGCTCCAGGCCCTCGAGGACGCCCACGCCGACCTGCTCGACAGTCTCCTGGCGCTCCGGCAGGGCGCGGCCCCGGCACCGGACGCCGCCGCGCTGGCGGCCGAGCGCGACGACCTGCGCGCGAGCCTGAAGGCGGCCGAGGAAGCTCTGGCCCTGACCGTGGCCGACCGCCAGAACGAACGCCAGAGCGACCGGGCCGGAAACCTGCCGCCAGACCGGCAGGCCGGCATCGAGCGCGAGAACGCCGATCTCCGTCGGCGAATCGTCGAGGTCGCCGAGGCCCTCACGGCCCCGGGCCGGATGCCGCGGACCGCGGCGGCGATGCCGGAACCCGAGCGGGTCTGAGCCGATCCACCCCCGAAACGGGGTTTGGCGACCGGAACGAGACCGAAAACCTGCGATGACTGCCTTGTTTCGACCACGCAAAGGCATCATCGCATCGCCGACGCGCCCTGCATCACAACTTCGACAGATGGTACGGATACCCATGCGCCTGAAGCCGATCGTCCTCGCCGTCGCGGCGGCCGTTGCCCTGACGCTGCCGGCAGCCGCGCAGCAGACGAAGCGCGGCAACGAGACCCTGAAGAAGTACTGCACCGGGGACTATCTGACCTATTGCGGCAACCTGGCCCCCGACGATCCGGCCACCGATGCCTGCTTCCAGAAAAACTGGAAGAAGCTCAGCGAGAACTGCCGCCGGGCGATCGACGCCTACGAGGCCGAGCAGCAGCAGAATGCCCCCGCCAAGAACCGGCAGGGCTCGCAGGGCGGCAAGGAGCGGCGGGGCTGACGCCTCCCGACTGTCGAGGCCGGGCCCGGAGCCGCGGGAACGGGCCCCAACCGCGCGCCGCGGCCGGCCTGTGGCGGACGGGCGCTCGCGCCGGGACGCGGCAACGGCTAAGGTAGCGCTCCCGCCGGCCCTCGCGTGCCGGTGCCGAGCCCGCCGGACCCTCGCGCGATGTTGTCGAAACCCGCCCTGAAACTCCTCGCCGTGTCCGGCCTCGTGGCCCTGGCGGCTTCCGCCTGCGGGCGGCGGGGTGCGCTGGAGCCGCCTCAAACGGCGGCCCCGGCGGCCCCGCGGTCGGGTGCGCAGGCCAGCGCGGACGCGCCGACCGGGCGGCGGACGCTGCCGGTCTCGGTCGGACTCGGCGGCGGCGCCCCGGAGCCGGACCCGGCATCGGTGCGCGCCGGCGACGAACTCTCCGCGGCGGCGGTCCCGCCGGGCGGTACCGAGGCGCCGGTCGAGACCAGCCGCGGCGCGCGGCGCGGCGACCCGGGGGCCCAGGGGCCCTTCCTTCTGGGTCCGC
>NZ_JBKFBI010000189.1:0-8576 GCF_053346095.1 Methylobacterium sp. A52T
GCGGGCGCGAGCCGTTCCTGCACTTCGCCGAGGCGGGCTGGCGGGAGCTGCGCGATCCCGGCCCGGGGCGCTCGACGCTGGCGGCGCTGCTGCGGGTCTGCGGGCTGCGGCCGGCGCGGGCGCCGGTCGAGGACACGGCCTGGCTCGGGGCGATCGGGCAGGAGATCCTCGAGCGGGACGCGTTCCTGGACCTGCAGGCGCGTCTGGTGGCGGGGCATTTCGACCACGGCTTCTACCGGGCGCGCTACGGCCTGTCCGAGGCGGAGGACGCGGTGCGCGACTACTGCGACACCGGCTGGCGGAAGGGCCGCAATCCCAGGCCCGACTTCGACGGGCAGGCCTACGGCGACGCGCATCCCGGGATGCGCGAGACGGGCCTCGCGCCCCTCGTCCACCGCCTCGCCACGGCGCTGATGCACGGGACCGACATCGCGGCCGGTGCCTTCCACCCCCGCTACGGCACGCCGGATTCGCGGGACGCGGCGCTGGCCGACGAGGCCCGGACGGTCGCGCCGTACTTCGACGCCGCCTTCTACGCCAAGCGCAATCCCGACGCCGCCGACGCCCCGCTCGCCCACTTCGTCGCCTACGGGCAGCACGAGGGCCGGGACCCGAGCAAGACCTTCTCGATCGCGTTCTACCGGGAGACCTACGGTCACCTCCTCGCCCCGGGGGAATCGCCGTTCCTGCACTACGTGCGCACCGGCCGGGCCGCCGGGCTGATGGGCTGCCCCGAGGATCTCGGCACCTACCCGCCCATGGAGGCCCCGGCGGCCGACGCGTGGGACCGCCTGCCCCGCGCCCTGCCCATCGCGCAGGCCCGCGTCGTCGTCATCGTCCCCGTCTACAAGGGCCGCGGCGAGACCCTGCGCGCCATCCACGCCTGCCTGGCGGCGCCCCAGGCCACCCCCTTCACCCTGCTCGCCGTCAACGACCGCTCCCCCGACCCGCAGCTGTCCGCAGACCTCGCCGCCCTCGCCGGACGCGGCCTGTTCCACCTCGTCGAGAACGAGCGCAACCTCGGCTTCGTCCGCTCGGTCAACCGCGCCCTCGGCCTGCGCCAGGGCCGCGCCGTCGTCCTGCTCAACTCCGACGCTGAAGTCTTCGGCGACTGGCTCGACCGCCTCGTCGCCCACGCCGAACACAACGCCGAGCCTCGGGCCGGGTCCGTCACGGAGGCGGGGGCAGAGGCGGGAATGGGCGCGGGGCTGCCCGTGGGCAGCGTCACGCCGCTGTCCAACAACGCCACGATCTGCTCCTACCCGCGCTTCAACGCCAACAACACCATGCCGCTCGAGATCGCCCGGCCCGACCTCGACCGCCTCGCCGCGCAGGTCAATCGCGGTCGCGCCGTGCCCGTGCCCACCGGCGTCGGCTTCTGCATGTACATGACCGCCGCCGCCCTCGACGCCGTCGGCGACCTCGACGCCGAGGCCTTCGGCAAGGGCTACGGCGAGGAGAACGACTGGTGCCTGCGCGCCATCAAGGCCGGCTTCGTCAACCTGCTCGCCGAGGACGTGTTCGTCCACCACGCCGGCCAGATCTCGTTCGGCCTCGACGCGGGCGGCGAGTACGACCAGGGCCAGGCGGCGCTGCTCGCCAAGCATCCCGACTACCCGGCCCGGGTCGGCCAGTTCGTCCAGGCCGATCCCGGCCGGCGCGGGCGGGCGCGACTCGACCGGGCGCGGCTGGCCCGGCACTTCGCCGGCCGGGCGCTGCTCTACGTGACGCACAGCTGGGGCGGGGGCATCCAGCGGCACATCGACGACATGGTCGCGCAGGCCCGGGCCGAGGGCCTGAGCGTGGTGCTGCTGCAGATCGACCGGACCCGCAACCTGGAGGTCCACGTCTCGTATCGCGGCCCCGAGTTCCTGTACCTGCCCAACCTCGACAGCCTGTACCTGCCGCGGGACGCGGCCGAGCTCGCCGACTTCGTCGGGCAGCTGGCGCCGGTCCTGATCCACGTGCACTCGCTGGCGGGGCTGCGCTGGGCGGCGGCGCGGGCGCTGATGGCGGTGGTGGCGGGGTCGGGGCGGCCCTACGCGTGGACGCTGCACGACTACTCGCCGGTGTGCCACCGCAACCACCTGGTGCAGCCGGACGGGCGCTACTGCGGCCTGGCGCCGGTCAGCGAGTGCCGGTCGTGCCTGGCGGTGGACGCGGACGGGTTCGAGGAGCCGGATCCGGGCGAGCGGCGGGCGGCGTTCGGGGCGTTCCTGGCGGGCGCCGCGCGGGTGTTCGCGCCGTCCTCCGACACGGCGGGCCGGATCCGGACGGTCTACCCGGATCTGTCGGTCACGGTGCGGCCGCACGTCGAGCCGGAGCGGTCGGTGCGTGACACCAGCCTCCAGCGGCCCGGCCGAATCCGCCGCGTCGCCGTGCTCGGCGCGATCAGCGCCACGAAGGGCGGCCTGTTCCTGCAGGCGCTCGCCACCGACGCGCAGGACCGCGACCTGCCCCTGCACTTCGCGATCGTGGGCTACTCGGACCCGGCCCTGGCGATCGGCCTGGAGCGCGTCGGGGTCGCCCAGACCGGGCGCTATTCCGGCGACCACGAGGCCCTGGACTTGGTCTGGCGGCTCTCGGCCGACCTCGTGCTGCTGCCGGCGATCTGGCCCGAGACCTACTCGTACGCGCTGACCCTGGCGCTGCGCACCGGCCTGCCGGTGGCGGCCTTCGACCTCGGCGCGCCGGCCGAGCGGCTGCGCGCCTACCCGAACGGGCACCTGCTCCCCGCCGCGCTGGCCACCGATCCGGCCGCCTTCAACGACCGCCTGCTCGCCATCGACGTCTCGGCCGCGGGCCGGCTCACCGTGCCGATCCGGGCCGCCACCTACGGCGACCTGATGGGCGACTATTACGGCCTGGACCCGGCGCCGGCCGGGACCGGGCACCCCAGCGACGAGGACGCCGCATGATCTCCGTCAACGAGGACATGAAGCAGGAGATGCTGCGCCGCGGCATCTCGGTGCTGCACCCGGCCCCGTTCGGCCTGCCGGAGGATTGCGTCTTCGAGCCGCCGTGCAGCATCAAGTGGATGGGCGTCGATTACTGCCTCACCATGGGGGCGTTCTCGTACGCGGTCAGCGGCTACTATTTCGGCGCCGACATCGCCCGCTACTGCTCGATCGGCGAGAGCGTCCAGGTCGGGCGCGGCAGCCACCCGGTCCAGTGCGGCTCGACCTCGCCGCTGTTCTACACGCACCACTCGGCGGTGTTCGACCGCATCGACCCGCGGGCGGAGGATTACGAGATCTCCGGCCCGTATCTCTGGCCCAAGCGCGTGCGCATCGGCAACGACGTCTATATCGGCCACGGCGCCTTCCTGATGCCCGACATCACGATCGGCGACGGGGCGGTGATCGGCGCCATGGCGGTGGTGACCAAGGACGTGCCGCCCTACGCGATCGTGGCCGGCAGCCCCGCCCGGATCGTGAAGATGCGCTTCCCGGACGCGCTGATCGAGCGCTACCTGAAGGTGCAGTGGTGGCGCTACGCCTTCTGGGACCTGCGCCAGTGCTCGATCACCGACCCGGAGACGTTCATCGACGCCGTCGAGGAGCGGATCGCCGGGGGCATGCAGGAATACCGGCCGGAGCTGATCCCGATCCGGTCGCTGGTGCCGGGCGCCTGAGGCAAGGCACCTGAGGCCGGGCGCGCCGGGGCGGCGCGCTCAGCCCGCCAGCACCCGCGCCGCCGCGTCGCCGAGGGCCCGCACGCCGAGGGCGAGGTCGGCGTCGCCAGTATCCTCCGCCCAGTGGTGGCTGATGCCGCCGATCGAGGGCACGAACAGCATCGCGGCCGGCAGGATCCGGGCGACGTTCTGGGCGTCGTGCCCGGCCCCCGACGGCATCACCTGCCACCCGCCGGGGCAGACGCTCTCGGCCGCCTCCGAGAGGGCGCGCATCAGGGCCGGGTCGCAGGGGGCGGGGATCGCCTTGGCCAGGGCCGTCAGCGTGGCGGGGCAGCGCTCGCGCCGGTTGGATTCGCGCACCAGCGCCTCCAGGCAGGCCTCCATCCGCTCCAGCACGGGCATCGCCACGTCGCGGAACTGGAAATACACCTCGGCGCGGCCCGGGATGATGCTGAAGCCGCCGGGATCCAGGGTGATCCGCCCCGTGGTCCAGGTGCTGCGCGGCCCGCAGACCTTCGGGAATTCCCGGTCGATCGCCGCGAGCAGCCGCACCGCCGAGAGACCCGCGTCCCGGCGCTCCGCCATGGTGGTGCCGCCCGCGTGGTCCTGGTTGCCGGCGAAGTCGATCCGGAACTGCCAGATCGCCACGATGCCGCTCACCACGCCGAGATGCAGGCCGGCGGATTCGAGCTGCGTGCCCTGCTCGATGTGCATCTCGAGGAAGCCGCGGTAGCGGTCCGGGTCGAGCCGCGTCCGGGGCAGGCCGGCGAGGCCGGCGCTCGCGAGCGCGGCGCGCAGCGGCGTGCCGTCGGTGCGGTTGCGCGCCTCGTCCATCTCGGCCTCGGTCAGGTCGCCGATCGCCGAGCGGCTGCCCAGGAAGCCGCCGGAGAAGTGCCCCTCCTCGTCGGCGAAGGCGACGACGTCGACGGGCAGCCCGGCGCGGGCCAGCGCGACCCCGGCCACGACGCCCAGCGCCCCGTCAAGCCAGCCGGCCTCGTTCTGCGTCTCGATGTGGCTGCCGACCAGCAGGTGCGGGCCCGGGCCGCGGTGGCGCCCGAGCACGTTGCCGATCCCGTCGATGGAGGCCTCCAGGCCGCAGGCCTCGAGCCGGGCCATCAGCCAGCGCCGGGATTCCATGTCGTCGGCCGAGAAGGTCGGCCGGTGGACGCCGGTGCGGAACCGGCCGATCTCGCGCAGCTCGTACAGGTCGGCCAGGAAGGCCCGGGTGTCGATCGCGGTCATGGTGAGCCCAGGCGATGAGGCCAAGTGAGGAGGCCAAGTGAGGAGGCCTCCGGCGGTGCAAGCCCCGTGCGGCCCGCTATTCCGCCGCCGCAGGTCTCGAGGCCGCGCCCTGCGCGCCACCCCGCGCACCGCCCGCCGCGCCCTCCAGCCAGGCGGCGAGATCGGCCCGGGCCCGGTCGGTGAGCGCGCGCTTCTTCAGCGCCGCCTTCTCGGGCCCGCGCAGGCGCCGGCCGGTCTCGTTGCGGGGGGCCCGCTCGAGCGGCGGGAACAGGCCGAAATTCACGTTCATCGGCTGGAACGAGCGCGGGGCGTTGGCCTCCCCGTCCGCCATCAGGTGGCCGCCGGTGATGTGGGCGATGAGCGCGCCGAGGGCCGTGCTCTGGGGCAAGGGGGCGAGGGGGTCGCCGGCCGCCTCCGCGACGGCGAAGCGGCCGGCCATCAGCCCGACCGCGGCGCTCTCGACGTAGCCCTCACAGCCGGTGATCTGCCCGGCGAAGCGCAAGGTCGGACGGGCCCGCAGCCGGAGGGTGGCGTCGAGGAGGCGCGGGCTGTCGAGGTAGGTGTTGCGGTGCAGGCCGCCGAGGCGGGCGAACTCGGCCCGCTCCAGGCCGGGGATCATGCGGAAGACCCGCACCTGCTCGGCGTAGGTCAGCTTCGTCTGGAAGCCGACCATGTTGTACAGGGTGCCCAGCGCGTTGTCCTGGCGCAGCTGCACGATCGCGCAGGGCTTGACCAGCGGGTCGCGGGGATTGGTGAGCCCCACGGGCTTCATCGGCCCGTGGCGCAGCGTCTCGGGGCCGCGCTCGGCCATGACCTCGACGGGCAGGCAGCCGTCGAAATAGGGCGTGCCCTCCCACTGCTTGAACCCGATCTTCTCGCCCGCCACGAGGGCGGCCACGAAGGCGTCGTACTGCTCCCGGGTCATCGGGCAGTTGAGGTAGTCCGCGCCCGTGCCGCCGGGTCCCGGCTTGTCGTAGCGGGACTGGAACCACGCCACGTCCATGTCGATCGAGTCGCGGTGGACGATCGGCGCGATCGCGTCGAAGAAGGCCAGTGACTCGGCGCCGGTCAGCCCGCGGATGCCCTCGGCCAGCGCCGGCGCGGTGAGCGGGCCGGTGGCGACGATGCAGGGCCCCCATTCCTCCGGCGGCAGGCCCTCGACCTCCCCGCGGACGAGGGTGACGTTGGGGTGCTGCTCCAGGGCCCGGGTCACCGCGGCGGAGAAGCCCTCGCGGTCGACCGCCAGCGCCCCGCCCGCCGGCACCTGGTTGGCGTCGGCCGCCCGCATGATCAGCGAGCGCAAGGAGCGCATCTCCTGGTGCAGCAGCCCGACGGCGTTGCCCTCGGGGTCGTCCGACCGGAACGAGTTGGAGCAGACGAGCTCGGCCAGCCCGTCGGTGCGGTGCGCCTCGGTGCCGCGCACCGGGCGCATCTCGTGGATCACGGCGCGGTGCCCGGCTTCGGCCACCTGCCAGGCGGCCTCGGATCCGGCGAGGCCGCCGCCGACGATGTGGATGGTCTGTGTCATGTCCGAGAATAGCGAAGGACCGCCGTCCGGATCAACGGGCGGCGGTCCTTCGAGACGTTCGTCTCGGGCGCTGTGGCGCGGACGCGGGGATCAGACGCGGGCGACGCCGCGGATCTCGCTGCGGTTGATGCCGAGATCGGCAAGATCGCGGTCCGACAGGCGGGACAGCTGGGTGACGGTGTCGCGGTACCGGAGATAGGCGCGGACGCGGCTCAGGACGCTACGGGCGGCGGACATGGTGTGCTGTGACCTCTGCTCGGGCAGACGATGGCGCCCCATTGCGCATCGCTGCCTCTTGTTGGTGCAACGCACATATAATCGCGCCGCAGCGCAGCAGGAGTCGCAAGGTCAAGCACCAGACCTGCGAAAATCGCATAACCGGCTTAAGAAACCGGCAAGGTTTCCGAATGGTCATTCTTTGTGCGCATGCAGGGCGAAGAAGGGCCTTCCGCACGCGCGAAGGGCGCCCCGCCGGTCGGCGGGACGCCCTGCACGCTGTCCGACGGGCTCGGACGGGGGCTCAGAAGAACGGGCGCGGCCCGTAGAAGCCGTAGGGCCGGTAGAAGGGCCGCGGCCGGTAGTAGCCGCCGTACCCGCCGTAATAGACCGGGCGCCGCCAGTAGCCGTAGGGCCGGGGGCCCCAGTTCGGCCGGCAGATGCCCCACGGATTGGGATGGAAGCCGGGACCGCAGCCCCCGGCCGCCTCGGCAGACCCCGCGAGCCCGAGGCCGCCGGCGATCGCGGCGGCCATCACGAGTGCCTTCGCGCGCGGTGCGCTCAGAATCGTCATGACTGGATCTCCTCAACGTTTCCGGCGGATCGGGAGCCGGTCGTTCGAGATTCGGTCCCGCCACCTGAACCGTCGCTGAGCCGTAGGTTGTGTCCGGTACAGGCCCGCGACGGCGCCGCGGCAACGCCGCTCGGCGCGCGAAGGTTGCACGCTCCGGGTCGCGGGCTCGTCGCGGCCTCGTCGCGGCCTCGTCGCGGCCTCGTCGCGGCCTCAGTGCAGCGAGGGCGTGCGCAGGAACCGCTCCCGATCCCCGGAGACGAGGGCGAGCTTCACGCCGCGCCCCTCCCGGCGGATCGTGAGGGGGACCCGCACCCCGGCCTCGCCCAGGGCCCAGACGCTCCGGAACAGGGCGGCGAGGTCGGCCACCGGCTCGCCGGCCACCGCCTCGATCACGTCGCCGGCCTGGAGGCCGCCGGTCTCGGCCGGGCCGTTATCGGCGAGGCCCATCACGACGATGCCCTCCTCGCTCTCGGTGGCGTAGAGGCCGAGCCAGGGGCGGGGCGGCCGGTCGGCCCGCCCGCGCGTGGCGAGGTCCTCGAGGATCGGCGTCAGCAGATCGATGGGCACGACCATGTTGATCGGCCGCGCCGCGCCGCCGCCGCCCTGCTGCAGCTGCAGCGAGCCGATGCCCAGCAGGTCGCCCTGGGGGCCGATCAGCGCGGTCCCGCCCCAGTGCGGGTGCGCGGGGGCGGTGAACAGGGCCTCGTCGAGGACGTACTCCCAGTAGCCGGCGAATTCCTGCCGGGCCACGACCTCGACGGCGACGCAGCGCTGGCGCCCGCCCGCCCCGGCCAGCACGGCCCGGTCGCCGGTCTTCAGCCCGGCCGAGCGGCCGAGCGGGAGGGCCGGCACGCCGAGATCGCCGAGCGCCTGGACCAGGCCGAAGCCCGTGGCGGCGTCGAAGCCGAGGACGTGGCCGGGCACCGAGCGGCCGTCCCGGGTGGTGAGCCAGACGCTCTCGGCCTCGGTGACGAGGTAGCCGATGGTGAGCACCAGCCCGTCCTCGCGGATCACCACGCCGTTGCCGGCGCGCTCGGTGCCGAGCGTCTCGGCCGTGAACGCGCTGTCCGGGATCCGCGCCGACAGGGCCAGGACCGCGGAGAGCGCCCGGTCGAGGTCGTAGCCGTAATCCGCGGGCCTGGGCTGGGCCTGCGCGGGGATCTTCCACTCGCCCTGCGTCGCCATGACAATCCTTCGGCTCGTCCGCCTGCGCTCCGGTCGGCCCCGGAGCCGCGCCATCGGCACACCATAGGATGTCCGCGCCGCCCGCGTCACCCGCGGCCGGCTGCGACCCGTGGCACGGGCCCGCGCGCGGCGGGGCCGGCGCAACAAAAAACCGCCCGGCGGAGCCGGGCGGGGCCCCGGCCCCGGGGGCCGCCCGG
>NZ_JBKFBI010000019.1:0-60011 GCF_053346095.1 Methylobacterium sp. A52T
CCCGGGTCTGGAGCGCCGCACCCCGGGCGCGGCCGCCGGCCAGCCGCGCGGCGTCGGCCTGATCGCGCAGGTCGGCCTGACGGGCGCGGGCCGAGTCGGCGACGTCGCGCTGATCGGCGGCGCGGGCCCGCGCCGTCGCGGCGTCGTCCCGGGCCTGGGCCGCGCTCAGGGCGGCGCCGAAGCGGTCCTGCGCGGAATTGCCGGCGCGGGCCGCCACGCCCGCGGCCTCCCAGCCCGAACGCTGCGCCTGCGCGCTCCGCGCGGACGGAATCCACGTGGTGACATCCAAACGATCCGCCGCGCCGCTCGCCATTCCGGACTCCTCTGGGCCGCTCAGCAGCAAGGCGCGCGCCACCGCGCCGGCCGGCTAAGTCTCTGAGAAAGCTCGTTCTCTGCTTGCAGCGTGCGGGTCGGACCTGATCGAAGCTGCCGCCCGCCCGGCAGGATCTGCCGAGTGTCCGATCCGGTCGCCCTGGAAAGCCGGGCGAAGTCCCGCTATAGACGGCCCGTGCAGCCAGGGAGCTTCCGGGCCGGCGGCTGCGGACCCTCGCGATGAACGCCCTCGATCTTCCCAAAGCCCCCCACGAGACGCGCGTCGTCGTCGCCATGTCGGGCGGCGTCGATTCCTCCGTGGTCGCGGGCCTGCTGAAGCGGCAGGGCTTCGACGTGGTCGGCGTCACGCTCCAGCTCTACGACCACGGCGCGGCGAGCCACCGCAAGGGCGCCTGCTGCGCCGGCCAGGACATCCACGACGCCCGGGCGGCGGCGGAGCATCTCGGCATCCCGCACTACGTCCTCGACTACGAGGATCGCTTCCGCGACGAAGTCATCGAGAAGTTCGCCGAGAGCTACCTCGCGGGCGAGACGCCGATCCCCTGCGTCGAGTGCAACCGCACGGTGAAGTTCCGCGACCTACTGGGCCTCGCACGCGACCTCGACGCCGACGCGCTCGCCACCGGCCACTACGTGGCCAGCCGGGCGCTCCCGGGCGGCGGCCGCGCGCTCCACCGCGCCCTCGATCCCGCCCGCGACCAGAGCTACTTCCTCTACGCGACCACGGCGGAGCAGCTGAACTTCCTGCGCTTCCCCCTGGGCGAGATGGAGAAGACCGAGACCCGCGCGCTCGCGAAGGATCTCGGCCTGTCGCTCGCCGAGAAGCCGGACAGCCAGGACATCTGCTTCGTACCGCAGGGCCGCTACAGCGACGTGATCGCGCGTCTGCGCCCCGACGCGGCCCGGCCCGGCGAGATCGTCGACCTCGCCGGCCACGTTCTCGGCCGGCACGACGGGATCGTGCACTACACGGTGGGCCAGCGGAAGGGCCTCGGCCTGTCCGGGCCGGAGCCGCTCTACGTGGTGCGCCTGGAGCCGGACTCGGCCCGGGTGGTGGTCGGGCCGCGCACGGCGCTGGCCACGACCCGGATCCGCCTCTCGGACCTGAACTGGCTCGGCGAGGGGCCGGTGGAGGCCGTGCGCGACCTGCCCGTGGCGGTCCGCGTGCGCTCGACCCGGCCGCCGCGCCCGGCGACCCTGACGGTCGGGCCGGACGGCGCGGCCGAGGTCGTGCTCGCCGAGCCCGAGGACGGCGTGTCGCCGGGCCAGGCCTGCGCGATCTACGCGGATGACGGCCCCCGGGCACGGGTCCTGGGCGGCGGCACCATCCGGCGTGTCGACGCGTTGTCGGCCCGGCCCCGCGAGGCCGCCTGATCTCAACCTCTGGAACCTTCGAACGATGCTGAGCGAGCCGCAGATGGCCGGGCCGAGCACGGCCCTGATGCGCAAGGCCTATGCCCGCTGGGCCCCCGTCTACGACGTGGTCTACGACAAGCTCACCGAGCCCGCGGCCCGCGCCGCCGTCGAGGCGGCGGCCGAGCACGGGCCGCGGATCCTGGAGGCCGGCGTCGGCACCGGGCTGGCGCTGGGCTACTATCCGAAGGCCAGCTTCGTCTGCGGCGTCGACCTCTCCGAGGACATGCTCAAGCGCGCTCGTGCCAAGGTCCGACGCCGGAACCTGGCCCACGTGAAGGGCCTCCAGGTGATGGACGTCTGCCACCTGGGCTACGCCGACGCGAGCTTCGACGCCGTCGTGGCCCAGTTCCTGATCACCCTGGTGCCCGACCCCGAGGCCGCGATGTCGGAGTTCCTGCGGGTGGTGCGCCCGGGCGGCGGCATCGTCCTCGCCAACCATTTCGGCCAGAGCGACGGCCCCCTGGCCCGGGTCGAGGAAGTCGTGGCGCCGCTCTGCACGAAGATCGGCTGGTCGTCGGACTTCAAGGCGACGCGGATCGAGGCCTGGGCGCGGCGCAACGGCGTCGAGGTCCTGGGGTTGAAGCCGACCTTCCCGGGCGGGTTCTTCAAGATCCTGCGGATGCGCAAGCCCGGGTGAGCGAGACCGGCAACGCCCCCGTCGCCGAAGGCCGCGTCGACAGCCGCGAGGGGCGCTGGAAGCGCCTGCGGCGCTGGCTCCCGCTGGCGCTGCTCCTGACGGTGTCGGCGGTGGTCCTGGTCTCGGGAGCCGCGCAGCTCCTCAGCCTCGACCGCCTGCTCGCCTCCCGCCTCTGGCTGCGCGGCTTCGTCGAGGCCGGCTATCTCCGCGCGCTGGTCGCGGCCTACTGCCTCTATGTCGGGGCCGTCGTCGTGTCGGTGCCGGCCACGCTGATCCTCACGATGGTCTGCGGCTTCCTGTTCGGCATCGTGCCGGGGGCGCTCACCGCGGTCTGTGCGGCCACGACCGGGGCGGCCATCGTGTTCGCCATCGGCCGCGGGCCGGGCGCCGACCTGCTGCGGCGCATGGGCGGCACGCGCCTCGCCGGGCTGGCCGAGGGCTTCCGGCGCGACGCCTTCGGCTACATCGCGGTGCTCCGCCTCCTGCCACTGTTCCCGTTCTGGGTGACCAACCTCGCGCCCGCCGCCTTCGGGGTGAAGATGCGGGTCTTCGTGTTCGCGACGTTCCTGGGGCTGCTACCGGGCGCCGTCGTGTACGCCACCACGGGCGCGGGCATCGAGGACGTCGTCGCCGCCCACGAGGCCGCCAGGGCCGCCTGCCTCGCGACGGGGGCGGGCGGCTGCGACCAGGCCCTGACCCTGCGCGCCCTGGTCACGCCCAAGATGGTTGCAGGTCTCGCGATGCTTGCCGTCTTCGCCCTGGTCAGCATGTTGCTGAGCCGCCGCGCCCGACGCGGCTGAGATGCGCCGCCGAGACGCGCGATCCGCCGCCGGCTGTGTTTTTCGGTGTCTGAGGGCGGGTGCAACCGCTTGGAGGGGGATATCGTATAGTGCTCGCCGCCGAGAGCCTGTATTCCCGCCTGCGAATCTGTGGCTTGCGAACATGTATCCCGCGAAGGCCGAACCCGGCTCGAGCTTTCTCAATCCTCTCTCCGCCGATCCTCATCCGCGATGCCGGCGCGGAGCGTGACCGGCGTGTCCCTCGAGTCCCATCAGGCCGCGGCACCGGCGACGCCGGCGCCCGCACCGGCCCGCGACGTCCCCGAGCGGCGCACCGCGCGCCTCGGCCTGTCCGGGCGCCTGTTCCTCGTCACCGTCGCGTTCGTGGTGGTGGCCGAGGTGCTGACCTACGTGCCGGCGGTCGCCAATTACCGGATCGAGTGGATGTCCGACCGCCTGGCGGCCGCGCAGGTCGCCGCTCTGGTCCTCGACGGGCGGACCGGCGAGCCGGTCTCCGAGCCGCTCGAGAGCCGGCTCCTGGCCGGCGTGAACGCCCGCGCCATCGCCGTCCGCGGCGGCGGCGCCCAGCGTCTGCTCGCCATCGAGCCCATGCCCGAGCAGGTCGCCGACACCGTCGACCTGCGCGACGTCACGGCCCTGTCGGCGATCCGGGGCGCGTGGCGCACCCTCGTGGCGCCGGTCCACGAGCCGATCCGCGTGGTCGGGGAGGGCGGCATCGGCTTCGACCGGGTCGAGATCCTGCTCGACGAGGCGCCGCTGCGCACCGCCATGATCGACTACGCGCTGCGCCTGCTGGTCTCCTCGCTGATCATCGCGGCGGCCGCCGCCGGTCTCGTCTTCGTGGTTCTGCAGGTGCTTATCGTGCGCCCCGTGCGGCGGCTCGCCACCAGCATCACGGCCTTCGCGGACGATCCGGAGGATGCCGGGCGGATCATCGCACCGTCCCGCCGCAGCGACGAGATCGGCCAAGCCGAGCGGGCACTCGGGCGGATGCAGCGCAGCCTCGCCGACCAGCTCCGGCAGAAGCGGCGACTCGCCGAACTGGGCTTGGCGGTCAGCAAGATCAGCCACGAGCTGCGCAACCTGCTGACCGGCGCGCAGCTCCTGGGCGACCGCTTGGAGGGGACCGAGGATCCGACCGTGCAGCGCGTGGCTCCCCGCCTCGTCGGGACGCTGGCCCGCGCGATCCGCTTCTGCGAGGCGACCCTCGCCTACGGACGCGTCTCCGAGCGGACGCCGCTCCTGACCAGCACGCCGCTGGCACCGATCTTCGCGGAGCTTCCGGATCTCGCCGCGCTGGCGGCGCATCCGGTCAGCGTCCAGGTCGCGGCGGGCGATCTCTCCGTGCAGGCCGATCCGGAGCAGCTCGGGCGGGCGCTGGCCAACCTCGTGCGCAACGCCGTGCAGGCGCTGGACGGGGCGGCCGTGCCGGAGGCCGCCGTGAGCGTGGTCGCCGCCCGCGCGGCACCGGGCCGGGTCACGATCCTGGTCGCCGATAACGGTCCCGGTCTCCCGGCGCGCGCGCGGGAGAACCTGTTCGCGCCGTTCCAGGGATCCATGCGGTCCGGTGGCACGGGCCTCGGGCTGCCGATCGCCGCCGAGCTGATCGGGATCAACGGCGGCACCCTCACCCTCGACGATTGCGAGGCCGAGGGGCTGAGCGGCGCGCGCTTCCGGATCGTGCTGCCGGAGGGCTGACGGGACCGGACCCGCGAGACGGTGCCCCGCTGCCGCTACTCGGCCGCGGCCCGGACGGGCTCCCCGACCCGGATGCCGAGATCGGCCAGCAGCGCCGCGTCGTCGTCCTGCCCGTTATTGGCGGTGGTGAGCAGCCGCTCGCCGTAGAAGATCGAGTTGGCGCCGGCGAGGAAGCACAGCACCTGGGCCTCGCGGGTGAGGCTCTTGCGGCCGGCGCTGAGCCGCACGCGGGAGCGCGGCATCACGATCCGCGCCGTGGCGCACATGCGCACGAGATCGAACGGGTCGACCGCCGGCTGGTCCTCCAGCGGGGTGCCGGGCACCGCCACGAGGGCGTTGATCGGCACGCTTTCCGGATGGGGGGCGTGGTTGGACAGAACCTGGAGCATCGCGGCGCGGTCGGTGACACCTTCGCCCATCCCGACGATGCCGCCGCAGCACACGCCGATCCCGGCCTCGCGGACGTTCGCGAGGGTCTGCAGGCGCTCGTCGTAGGTGCGGGTGGAGATGATGTCCTCGTAGAAATCCGGGCCGGTATCGAGGTTGTGGTTGTAGGAGGTCAGCCCGGCCTCGGCGAGGCGTCCGGCCTGCGAGGGCGTGAGCATGCCGAGCGTCACGCAGGCCTCCATGCCGAGGCCGCGCACGCCGCGCACCATGGCGAGCACGGCGTCGAATTCCGGGCCGTCCTTCGGCTGGCGCCACGCGGCGCCCATGCAGAAGCGCTGGGCGCCCGCGGCCTTGGCGGCGGCCGCCTCGGCCAGCACCGTCTCCACGGGCATCAGCCGCTCGCGCGCGACGCCCGCGCCCTTGTGATGGGCCGATTGCGGGCAATAGGCGCAATCCTCCGGGCAGCCGCCGGTCTTGATCGACAGGAGCGAGGCCCGCTGGATGTCGGCGGGGTCGTTGTGCCGGCGGTGCACCTGCGCGGCCCGGAACACGAGGTCCATCAGCGGCAGGTCATGGATCGCGCGGATCTCCGCCACGCTCCAGTCGTGGCGGATGTCGCCGAGGTCGGGCTGCTGGGAACCGGGGAGAGAAGTCGCGCTCATATGGTGTTTGAGCCGGATCGGCGGACAGAAATCAAGCGGGCCTCGCGCCCGAACTCCCGGCCGAGGGGGCGGTCTGGACGATCATGCCGTACCAGCCCAGCCCGCGGTAGGTCTCGTATCCCGGTGTCCGATGGAACGCCGTGACCGTACCCGAACGCGGATCCCGCACGACTCCGCTCGTCTCGCCGTCCATCCGGCAGGAGACCCGCTCGGTCAGGAGGCCGACCTGATCCGAGGCGGCCAGCACCCGGCCGCCGGCATCGACCAGCAGCGCGCGGGTGCGCCCCCGATCTTCCGGCGCGACCCGAATCCCCGAGACGATCGCGTGGGCCTGCGGTGCCCAGTCGAAGTGGATCGCCAGGACGCCGAGCGGGGCGCCGGTCGCCTGACCGCCCGCGCGCACGCTCGCCGCGTAGGTGGCGACCTGCGCGCCGCCCAGCGCATCCTCCTGCCGCACGTCGGCGCAGACGAAGGCGTCGCCGCTCTCCAGGGCGAGCGCCTCCCGGAACCACGCTTCGCCAGCGACGCTCCGGCCCTGCAGTCCGGGGTAGCGATCGGCGCGGCCGGTCGCGAGGATGCGGCCGTCCTGGCCGCAGATCCAGAGATCGAGATAGACCGTGTAGGCCGAGAGGATGATGCCGAGGCGGTCGCTCGCGAAGGCCGCCGCGGCCGGCCTTGGATCGGCCGCGCAGGCGAAGACGGCGGCGTCGGTCGCCCACCAGCGCACGTCGCAGGTCCGCTCGTAGAGGTTGCGATCGATCAGCTCGACCGCGTTGAGCGCGAGATCGACCAGCCGTTCTCCCTGGACGCGGCCCGCCATCGTCTCGACGGTGCGCTGCAGCTCGACGATCCGGCCGGACAGGTGAAGCTCCAACTCGCTGGCGATGACGTCCACGGACTCGCCGAGGGCGCGCACTTCCTGGGCGACGACCGCGAAGCCGAGTCCCTCATCTCCGGCCCGCGCGGCCTCGATGAGCGCGTTGAGGGCGAGGATCTTGGTCTGCGCCGTGATCCGCCGGATCCGGCCGGTCTTCTCCTGCGCCGCCTGCTTCACGGCATCGGCCAGGATCTCGATCGACCTGAGCGTCGGCGGCTCGGACTCCGATCCGGAGTTCCGGCTAATGGGAAAATCAGTTTTCGCAGTCATGCCGGGCCCGATCGACGAGGCGGGCATTTTACAGCTAGAATATAATACAGTCTTAACCGATCGAGGTCGGCGATATAACTTACAATACTAACTTCAATCCATAATTCAATCGAGGGTTATATAATGCCCCGTCGCTCGCGGGTGCCGGGCGATCATTGATATCGGTGAGGTCGCCTGGACGCGGGGCCGCCGCCCGGGCGCGGGCGGCGGCCCGGCCTGTCAGTGCGTCGGCTCGCCGGCCGAGACCTTGGCGGTCCAGTCGTCGAAGGCGATGACCTTCTGCCGCTGCTCGCCGAGCCGGTCGATGCGCAGAACCATCTCGTCGCCGGCCTTGAGGTAGCGCGGCGGCTTCATGCCGAGGCCGACGCCCGGCGGCGTGCCGGTGGTGATGACGTCGCCCGGCTCCAGCAGCATGAAGTGCGACGCGTAGGCGACGAGCTGGGGAACGTCGAAGATCATCGTGGCGGTCGAGCCGGTCTGACGGCGCTCGCCGTTCACGTCGAGGCTCATGGCGAGGTTCTTCAGGTCCGGAATCTCGTCGAGGGTCACCAGCCAGGGCCCGAGGGGGCCGAAGGTCGGCGCGCTCTTACCCTTGGTCCAAGTCGGACCGCGGTTCATCTGCCACTCGCGCTCGGAGACGTCGTTGCAGATGCAGGCACCCGCCACGTAGCTCAGCGCCTCGTTGGCGTGGACGTAGCTGGCGCGCCGCCCGATCACCACGGCGAGCTCCACCTCCCAGTCGGTGCTGTGCGACCCCTTGGGGATGATGACCGTGTCGTTCGGCCCGCACAGGCTGGACGGAGCCTTGTTGAAGATGATCGGCTCCGCGGGGATCGGTGAGCCGGTCTCTTCGGCGTGGTCGGCGAAGTTCAGGCCGATGGCGACGACGTTCCGGGTGCCGCCGACGCAGGGGCCGAGCCGCACGTCCGGGGGCAGCTTCGGCAGGGTCTCGGGATCCAGGGCGCGCAGCCGCGCCAGCGAGTCGGGCGCGAGGGCCGGCCCGGCGATGTCGCGCACGATGCCCGACAGGTCGCGCAGCCCCCCGCTGGCATCCACGAGGCCTGGCTTCTCGTCGCCGCTCGGGCCGTGCCGGAAGAGCTTCATGGTCGCACTCCTCATCCTTCCCTGAACCGGTCTGCGCCGGACGCCGGGACCATGGCCGGGCCTCGATCCGGGTGCAAGGCCGGCCGCGGCGATGGGGGCGTCCGCGGGGTGTCGCAGCCGGGCAACAGGGCGGCGGAAAAGTGCAGGGTCGGTGGTGTCCGGATTTATTGTTCCTGTCGCCGTGTCGGCGAGCCAGTTCGGATCAAGACTGAAAAGCGCTGCCGTTCATGTGCTTTCGCAGGTGAAGACGGCGTTTACCGAAGGTTATCTACTAATAATCCTCTTGCCGTCGAAAATGATCGAGGTCATTGCGGTTCTGCCCTCGAAACCGGCACCATGCACGCAAGGTCGCCGCATAACGGGTCTCGAACAATCGACGGCGCCCAGCAGAACGAGAAGGCTTGGGGGACGTGATGGGCGGGACGGTTCGCGCTGCGATGCTGGCGGCGACGGCGGTGATCCTCGGCGCCGGGCAGGCGCAGGCGGGGGCGTTCGGGATCCGGGAGCAGAGCACCGAGGCCCAGGGACTTGCCTTCGCGGGCGCCGCGTCGGGGTCGGGCGGCGTCTCGTCGATGTTCTGGAATCCCGCGACGATCACGATGAACCCGGGCTTCGTCGCGGAGCAGAACTTCACCTATATCGGCCTCTCCTCTGAGATCCGGCCCGCGCCGGGCACCAATCCGGGCTTCGCGCGGCTGGGCGGCTCGGGCGAGCTTGGCCAGGGCGCCGTCGTGCCGGCGGGCGCGACCTCGTACCAGCTGAACGACCGCCTGTGGCTCGGCCTCTCGACCGGCGCCCCGTTCGGTCTCGTCACCAAGCCGCGGGACGTGTGGGCCGGCGAGGTCTACGGGCGCTCGTCGCGGATCTTCTCGCTGGCGATCAACCCGGTCATCGGCTTCAAGGTCAACGAGTGGCTCTCGATCGCGGCCGGCCCGAACATCGAGTATTTCCGCCTGACCCTGCGGCAGGCGCTGCCGATCCCCGGCATCCTGCCGACCTCGTATCCGAGCTCCTTCCTCAAGGGTGAGTCCTGGGGCGCGGGCTTCACCGCCGGCGCCACGCTGACGCCCCGCGACGGGACCGTGCTGGGCATCGGCTACCGCTCCTCGGTGCACCACGACATCGACGGCTCGATCGGCGTCCCGCTCGTCGCCCTGGCGCCGCTGGCCGGACAGGTCCGCGCCAAGCTGAACACCCCCGACAAGCTGAGCGTCGGCCTGACCCAGGCGGTCTCGCCGGTGGCGCGGGTGAATCTCGGCTTCGAGTGGGACAACTGGTCGAGGCTCGGCACCATCGGCATCGTGTCGAAGACGATCGGCCTGCCGGTGAACAACCTGCCGCTCAACTACAAGGACGGGTTCACCTACGCGATCGGCGCCGAGTACGACGCGTCGCCGAACCTGACGCTGCGGACCGGTTTCGCCTACGAGACCTCGCCCATCGACTTCCGGAACCGCTCGGTGCGCCTGCCGGACGGCGACCGGTACAACGTCTCGGTCGGCGCGAGCTATCGCTGGAGCCAGCAGCTGACGCTGAACCTCGCCTACTCGCACTTCTTCCTGGACCGCTCGCGGATCCTCGCGGGCATCGGCCGCGACTACAACATCAGCAACATCGCCTTCGCGGGCGTGGTGGATTCCAGCGCCGACATCGTCTCGGTGGGCTTCCGCTACGTCTTCGGCGCGCCGCCAGCGCCCGCCCCGGCGCCGCTCGTGCGGAAGTACTGACAGCCGGCTCCGGTCGCGTGCTTCGCTGCCGCCGTCTTCGCGAGCGGAGTGAAGCGATCCAGGGCAGCGCCACGCCGACAGGTGTCGCGCTGCCCAGAGTCACGTCGATCCCCTCGTGATGTCAGGGCAGCTCCTCGATCGTCGCGGCCGATCACCCAATCGATCCGCGTGCGTCGCGCGTCTCAGGCGCGCATCCGCACGTAGGTCCCGGGCGCGGGGCCGAGCGATGGTAGCGCGTCGCCGCCCGGCTGCCGGGCCGGCACCCGCTCCGGGGCCTGCGCCTCGATCCACTGGAACCAGTAGGGCCACCACGAGCCCTTGGTCTCGACCGCGGCCCTGATCCACTCCTCGAGCGTCCCCTTCACGGGGCCGCCGGTCCAGTAGCCGTATTTCGGCTTGGACGGCGGGTTGATCACGCCCGCGATGTGGCCGGAGCCGGCGAGGACGAAATCGACCTTCCCGCCGAAGACCTTCGAGCCCTCGAAGACCGAAAGCGCCGGCGCGATGTGGTCCTCGCGGGTCGCGAGGTTGAAGATCGGCACCTGGACCTTCCTGAGGTCGAGGCGGACGTTGCCGAGCACCATCCGTCCCTGCGCCAGCGTGTTGTCGAGGTAGCAGTTGCGCAGGTAGAATGAGTGGTTGGCCGCCGGCATCCGGGTGGCGTCAGAGTTCCAGTACAGCAGATCGAAGGCCGAGGGTGCCTTGCCCTTGATGTAGTTGTTCACGACGTAGGGCCAGATCAGGTCGTTCGGCCGGAGCATGTTGAAGGCGTTCGCCATGCGGGCGCCCTCCAGATAGCCCTGCTCGGCCATGCGCGCCTCGACCTGGCGGATCTGCTCCTCGTCGGCGAAGACCTTCAGGTCGCCCGCATGAGTGAAGTCGACCTGCGTGGTGAGCAGCGTCGCGCTCTTGATCCGCCGGTTGCCGGTGGCCGCCTGCATGGCGAGCGTCACCGCGAGCAGCGTGCCGCCGACGCAGTAGCCCGCCGCCGTGACCTCGCTCTCACCGGTGGCGACGCCGATCGCGTCGATGGCCGCCTCGATCCCCTCGCGCATGTAGGACTCGAAGTCCTTCTCGGCGTGGCGGGAATCGGGATTGACCCAGGAGATGCAGAAGACCGTCAGGCCCTGGTCGACCATCCACTTCAGGAAGCTCTTCTGCGGATTGAGGTCGAGGATGTAGAACTTGTTGATCCAGGGCGGGACCATCAGGAACGGGCGACGCAGCACGGTCTCGGTGCTGGGCGCATACTGAATCAGCTCGATCAGGTCGTTGCGGAACACCACCTCACCGGGTGTGACCGCCATGTTGCGCCCGACCTCGAACCCGCTCGGGTCGGTCTGGCGCACGCGCAGCTGACCGCCGCCGGCCGCCAGATCCTCCTCGTACATCTTGAGGCCGCGGACGAGGTTGGCGCCGTTCTCCTGCAGGGTGTGGCGGATCAGCTCCGGGTTGGTCGGCAGGAAGTTCGAGGGCGACAGCATGCTGGTGACTTGGCGCAGGTAGAACTGCGCCTTGTGACGCGTGTGCGCGTCGAGCCCCTCGGCCTCGTCCACGAGGCTCTCGGCCCAGCGGGTGGCGAGCAGGTAGGCCTGCTTGAGGAAGTCGAAATACGGGTTGGTCGTCCACTCGGCGTGGGCGAAGCGCGCGTCCCGGGGCTCGGGCAGCGCCACCGGATCGGCGGGCTGGCCCTGCAGGCGCAGGTAGGTCGAGCCCCAGAGCGACAGGAAGGCCTGCGACAGGCGCGCCTGCGCCTCGGCGCTGCGGTTCGGATCGGCGAGCCAAGCCTCGGCCACCTGGCCGAGCACCTTCGCCGCCTCGTTCATCTCGCTGCCGGGTGCGGCCGCCTGGCCCTCGGGCCCGAGGAGGCGGGCGACGTTGCGCCCCATAGCCTCGACGAACTGACCGGCATTGCGGGAAATCGCCTCGAAATCCGGCATCGGGGCGACCGTGCCGTCCGGCATCGCGCCGTTCGAGACCGACTTCGGAGGGGCGGTCCGATCCGGCGCCTGCGGGCTCGTCAAACGTGCCTCCCTGTGCTTCATCTGTTGACCCGATGGCGCGGGCCTCGTTTCCGACAAAATAAGGAGCGAGCCAGAGTTTTCGCCAGCCCGGCTCAGGACGTCGCCGAAACATCCGGCCGATCTTTTCATACGCATGTGACGATGGATCGTGCCATTTTGAACCCCGCCGTCCGCCCGCATCGCGCCGGTCCGCTGCACCGCCTGACGCGCGCGGCTGGCCTGGGCGTGCTGGTCGGCGCGCTCGGGGCCTGCTCGGGCGACGTCGTCCGCTCGCTGGCCTCCGATGCAGGCTACGGGCCGCGGGTCGTCGCGGCCCCGGATTTCGTCACGGACACCCGCAGCAAGGCGCAGCCCGACTTCATGCCGGTCGGCGTCGACGCGCCGAAGCGGCCGGTCCGGGCCAAGTCGGTCACGGGCCAGAAGGCCCTGGAGGCGGAGCTGGAGGGTGCCCGCGGCCGCAATGAGGCCCGGGGACGGGCCGCCGAGAGCGTTGGGCGGGGCGCGGCCGCCACCATCAAGCCGGCTCCGGCGGCGCAGTAGCCGGCCCTTTTTCAGGGTCGGCGACGGCCCGCAACTCTGCTAGAGCACGTGGTTCGCCCGACCGGCC
The DNA here is from genome assembly GCF_053346095.1 of Methylobacterium sp. A52T. Classification (NCBI taxonomy): domain Bacteria; kingdom Pseudomonadati; phylum Pseudomonadota; class Alphaproteobacteria; order Hyphomicrobiales; family Methylobacteriaceae; genus Methylobacterium; species Methylobacterium sp. A52T. The sequence goes on from NZ_JBKFBI010000019.1 coordinate 12,543, forward strand.
CGGACGAGAGACGCCGGATTCGGGACGCGCCGATGGACACGCCCATGACCGACTTCCACCGCATCAAGCGACTGCCGCCCTACGTCTTCGAGCAGGTCAACCGGATCAAGGCCGCCGCCCGCGCGCAGGGCGCCGACATCATCGATCTCGGCATGGGCAACCCGGATCTCGACGCCCCGAAGCACGTCATCGCCAAGCTGTGCGAGACGGCCGGGCGGCCGCGCACGGATCGCTACTCGGCCTCCAAGGGCATCGCCGGCCTGCGCAAGGCCCAGGCGGGCTATTACCAGCGGCGCTTCGGTGTGACCCTGAACCCCGACACCCAGGTGGTGGCGACCCTCGGGTCGAAGGAGGGGTTCGCCAACATGGCCCAGGCGATCACCGCGCCGGGCGACGTCGTGCTGGTGCCGAACCCGAGCTACCCGATTCACGCCTTCGGCTTCCTGATGGCCGGCGGCGTCATCCGCTCGGTGCCGGCCGAGCCGACCCCGGCGATGTTCCCCGCCCTGGAGCGGGCCATGCGCCACTCGATCCCGAAGCCGGTGGCGCTGGTCGTCTGCTACCCGTCGAACCCGACCGCCTACGTGGCGAGCCTCGACTTCTACCGCGACCTCGTGGCCTTCGCGAAGCAGCACGAGCTGATCCTGCTGTCGGATCTCGCCTACGCGGAAGTCTATTTCGACAACAACCCGCCGCCCTCGGTGCTGCAGGTGCCCGGCGCCATCGACTGCACGGTGGAGTTCACCTCGCTGTCGAAGACCTACTCGATGGCCGGCTGGCGGATGGGCTTCGCGGTGGGCAACGAGCGCCTGCTCGCGGCGCTTACCCGGGTGAAATCCTACCTCGATTACGGCGCCTTCACGCCGATCCAGGTCGCCGCGACGGCCGCCCTGAACGGCCCGGACGACTGCATCCACGAGATGCGCAGCATCTACAGGAAGCGTCGCGACGCGCTGGTGGAGTCCTTCGGCAAGGCCGGCTGGACCATCCCTTCGCCCGCCTCGTCGATGTTCGCCTGGGTGCCGATCCCAGAGCGGTACCGGGAACTGGGCAGCCTCGAATTCTCCAAGCTGCTCCTGGAGAAGTCCGACGTGGCGGTCGCGCCCGGCATCGGCTTCGGCGAGTTCGGTGACGAGTACGTCCGCATCGCGCTGGTGGAGAACGAGCAGCGCATCCGGCAGGCGGCGCGCAATATCCGCCGGTTCTTCGACGGAACCGACAAGACGCTGCACAACGTCCTGCCGATGGCCCGGACCGGCTAGACCGGCCCGCGCAAATTGTTGCCGCGGGGCGACAGACGCCGTCAAAGGTGTCGGCGCCCCGCGCCGGCGCTTGTCAGCGCGGGGCGCGATGGCCAGGGTCAGGTGCGGGGGTCTTCCCGCGTCCCGAGTCTCGCATGCGCCGCCTGAACCTCATCGCCGCCCTGCTGCTCGCCGCCGCGGCCTCGGCCTGCGCGCCGAACCCGATCATCGCCCGGGACCCGATCCCTGCGCCGGGGCCGGCGGACGTGTACGCGTGCGACTCGAAGCCGTTGCCGGTCAACGCCTTCACGACCGATTGCCGCCCCGTCCCGGCGAGCCCGCAGGTCGTGCTGCGCGCGCGGGGCTGAGCCCGCCCGGAATTTCGGTAACCGGTCGATTCGGACGGGCCGGACAAGCCGCCCGCGATCAGCTAGACTGTAGGCCAGATGCCGGCCCGCCCGGCCCCCGACGGAGCATCGCGTGAGCACCAAGACCCTGATCGCTGCCGGACTGCTCGCCCTCCTGGCGGGGCAGGGCGCCTCGGCCTCCGACGCCGCCTACCCGCAAGCGCCCTACCAGCCCCGCGCCTTCGTGTTCACCGCCCCGAACGGCCCGACGGTGCTGCAGACCGAGGGCTGCTGCCAGGTCGTCGTGCCGCCGGGCCGGCCCGATCTCGCCCAGCCCGCGGTGCCGGTGGCCGAGGTGATGAACGGCGGCGGCTTCGGCTACACCGGTTTCGACTACTACAACGACCAGATCACCGAGGGGCGGTTCGGCGCGCGCAAGCGGCCGCGGGAGTACGTGATCGCCCCGTCCTACATCGTGCCGCCGCGCTACTGAGCCGCCGGGCGTTCCGGGGCCTCAATCCTTCTGCGGATCGTGGCCCCAGTTCATCAGCGACATCCGCCAAGGAGAGTCGGGGTCCTTCCGGGCCGCACCGCCCTGCTTGAGATGGCGGTGGACGTAGCCCACGACCTTGCGCATGGCGGCGTAGTCGTCGTCGGTGAGATCCGCCTTCTTCTTGTCCTTGATGGCCAGGATGCGCCGGCCCATCTCATGGCCGGTCGATTCATCGCCGTCCTTCTTCTGGCCGACCTCCTGGCTGGCATCGCTGTCGAGGTGCTTCTTCAGCGCGGCCGGCGTCATGTTGACGGCCTCGTTGAAGTCCTTCCACGTCGCCGCGTGATCGTCCGCCATCCGCCTGTCTCCCGGGCCGTGTCGCTCGTCCCCGACAACGCGCCCGAGGCTCGCCGGCTCGCCGCCATCCCTGCGGTCGGGCGCCGCACGGGCGGCGGGCGACGTGGCGGGCGACGTGGCGGGGAAGCGTTTACAGGCCGGGTCCTGGGGGGTATCACCCCGACCCGACGAGCTTCCATTCTCTCCCCACACCCCATTCCCGAAAAGCCAGATGCGCGCCGAGATCGAGCAAGCCTCGGATGCCGCCAAGCAGTCTATAGGGCTGCTGAGGAGGCATCTTTGACTGGGATACAGTCGATAAACGCCTCGCGGAGCTGAACGCGGCTTCCGAGGACCCCGACCTCTGGAACGACGCCGAGGCCGCCCAGAAGGTCATGCGCGAGCGCCAGCAGCTCGACGAGGCCGTCACGGCGATCAAGAAGCTCGAGCGCGACCTCGAGGACGGCGCCACGCTGATCGAGCTCGGCGAGATGGAGGGTGACGAATCCTCGGTCCGCGAGGGCGAGGCGGCGATCCTCGCCGTCGAGAAGGAGGCCGCGAGCCGGCAGGTCGAGACGCTTCTGTCGGGCGAGGCCGACGGCTTCGACACCTATCTCGAGGTCCATGCCGGGGCCGGCGGCACCGAGAGCCAGGACTGGGCCAACATGCTCCAGCGCATGTATGCCCGCTGGGCCGAGCGCCGGAAATACAAGGTCGAGGTCGTCGAGATGACCGACGGCGAGGAGGCCGGGATCAAGGGCGCCACGCTCCTGATCAAGGGCCACAACGCCTACGGCTGGCTCAAGACCGAGTCCGGCGTGCACCGACTGGTCCGGATCTCGCCCTACGATTCCAGCGCCCGGCGGCACACCAGCTTCGCCAGCGTCTGGGTCTACCCGGTGATCGACGACCGGATCGAGATCGAGATCAAGGAATCCGACTGCCGGATCGACACCTACCGCTCGTCCGGCGCCGGCGGCCAGCACGTCAACACCACCGACTCGGCGGTGCGCATCACCCACAATCCCACCGGGATCGTGGTCGCGTGCCAGCAGGAGCGCTCCCAGCACAAGAACCGGGCGACCGCCTGGAACATGCTGCGCGCCCGCCTGTACGAGCTGGAGCTGAAGAAGCGCGAGGAGAAGGCCAACGCCGAGGCCGCCGCCAAGACGGATATCGGCTGGGGCCACCAGATCCGGTCCTACGTGCTGCAGCCGTACCAGCTGGTGAAGGACCTGCGCACCGGCACCCAGTCCACCGATCCGGACGAGGTGCTCGACGGCGACCTCGACCCGTTCATGGAGGCCTCGCTCGCGCAGCGGGTCTACGGCGGCGGTGAGGCGGTCGAGGATATCGACTGAGGCGGCGTGAGCTGCCTCCCCGTCATCACGCGCGCAGCGAAGTGACCCAGGGCGGCGCGCGATCGATCAGCGTGGCGCTAACCTGGATCGCTTCGCTCCGCTCGCAATGACGGCGGTGCTGACAGAGAGCGCCGTTGAGGCCGCCAAAGGATGAGCGCCGGCGGCGCCCATCTTCCCACGCCTCTCAATACCCCAGCGCAGCCCCGTCCTTGCGCGGGTCCGAGCCGGCCGCCAGCGTGCCGGCCTTCCGGTCGATCCAGATGACCTGCCCCCCGCCGAGCGGCAGCGGCGCGCGGATCGCCGGGTGGCCGCGCTCCTCGAGTCCCGCCATCACCGCATCGGAGACTCCGCCCTCCACCTCCAGGCTGCCGCCGTAGGCGAAGCTGCGCGGGGCATCGAGGGCTTCCTGCACGTCGAGGCCCCGGTCGAGGAGGCCGGTGAGCAGCTCGACATGGCCCATGGCCTGGTAGTGGCCGCCCATGACGCCGAACGGCGCGACCGCCTGCCCGTCCTTCATCAGCATGCCGGGGATGATCGTGTGCATCGGCCGCTTGCCCGGGCCGACGCTGTTCGGGTGGCCGCCCTCCGTGCGGAACGACAGGCCGCGGTTGTGCAGCAGCACGCCGCTCTCGGGCGCCAGGATGCCGGAGCCGAAGCCCTGGAAGATCGAGTTGATCAGCGACAGCGCGTTGCCGTCCCGGTCGACCACGCAGAGGTAGACCGTGTCCTTGTGGGCGCGGCCCTCGGCCATCTCGCGGGCGATCTCGGGATAGATCTCCGGCTCGCGGGCCCGGCCCATGTCGATCGCCCCGTGGGCGGCGGCCTTCCAGGCGTCGGAGAGCAGGTGCTCGACCGGCACGTTGGCGAGGGCCGCGTCGCCGAACAGGACGTCGCGGTGATGGTAGCCCTGCTTGCAGACCTCGGCGAAGAGGTGGAGCCGGTCGAGGTCGGAGAGCGCGCCGACGTCGTAGTGCGACAGCACGTTCAGCATCATCAGCGCCGCCAGACCCTGGCCGGCGGGCGGGCACTCGTAGACGTCGTAGCCGCGGTAGCGGGTCGAGACTGGCACGACCACGTCGGGCCGCGCGGCGGCGAAGTCGTCCAGCGTGTGCAGGCCGCCGAGGGCGTTCAGCCGGTTCACCATGTCCTCGGCGACCGGGCCCTCGTAGAAGGCGCGCGCGCCCGCCGCGGCGATCGCCCGGAGCGTCGCCGCGAGCTTCGGCAGGCGGACGACGCTGCCGATCGCCGGCACCGCTCCGCCGGGCAGGTAGGTCTCGGCGGCGTGGGGATCGGCGGCGACGCGCTCGGCGCCGCGCAGCCAGTCCCAGCCGACCCGCTGCTGGACGACGAACCCGTCCTCCGCGTAGCGGATCGCCGGCTGGAGCAGCTCGCCCAGCGACCGGGTGCCGTGCTCGCGCACCAGCAGGTCCCAGGCCGCGACCGCGCCCGGCACCGTCACGGCGTGGGGGGAGGTGGGCGTGATGCCGACGCCGTGCTCGGCGTACCAGTCGGGCGTCGCGGCGGCGGGCGCGCGGCCCGAGCCGTCGAGGGCGATGGGCGTGGTGGCGCCGGCGGGGGCGTAGAGCGCGAAGTAGTCGCCGCCGATCCCGGTCATCAGCGGGTCGACCACGCACTGCACGGCCACCGCCGCGATGCCGGCATCGACGGCATTGCCGCCCGCGCGCAGCACCTCGATGGCGGCGAGCGTCGAGAGCGGGTGCGAGGTCGCGACGGCGGCGTTGGCGGCGTAGACCGGGGAGCGGCCGGGGGCGGAGAAGTCTCTCACGGGATGTCCTGCTCTGCTGGGTGACTTAAAGAATCACCGCTCGATGCACATCGCCACCTCGGGATGAGGCGGTGACGGAAATGACGGCGCGGTTCCGTCCATGGCGGATGGCTTCGTCGCCTCGTCTTTGCGAGCGCAGCGAAGCAATCCAGTCGGCGCAACGCTGGGCAATCTCGCGCTGTCCTGGGTCACTTCGCTGCGCTCGTGATGACGGCGGAGGCCGGGCTGACCGGTTGTTCCGATCGAAGATCGCGTGGACGATCACGCGTGCCGCCCTCCCGGCAGCGCCACCCAGTGCCCCGGCGCCACCTCGCTGAGCGGCCCGTCGGGCGGCTGGTCGTGGCCGGCGAGGTCCCGCGCGGCGAGGCGGGCGCGCTCCTCGGCCGGGTGCGGCACCGGCACCGCGGCGAGCAGGCGGCGCGTGTAGGGGTGGCGCGGATCCTCGTAGAGGGCGTCCGCCTCGGCCAGCTCGACGATCCGCCCGCGCCAGAGCACCGCGACCCGGTGGCAGAGATAGCGCACCATCCGCAGGTCGTGGGAGATGAACAGGTAGGACAGGCCCATCTCGTCCTGAAGATCCTGCAGCAGGTTCACCACCTGCGCCTGGATCGAGACGTCGAGCGCCGCGATCGGCTCGTCGGCGACGATGAAGCTGGGCTTCAGGGCGATCGCCCGGGCGATGCAGATGCGCTGGCGCTGGCCGCCCGAGAACTGGTGCGGGTAGCGCCCCATGAACCGCGGATCGAGCCCGACCCGCTGGAACAGGGCGGCAACCGCCTCCCGCCGCTCCGGGCCGCGCATGTCCCGCCGATGCAGCTTGAACGCCTCCGCGACATACTCGCCGGCGCTCATCCGCGGGTTGAGGGCCGCGTAGGGATCCTGGAACACGGTCTGGATCCGCGCGCGCATCTTGCGCATGGCGCCCGCTGAGAGCTTGGCGAGGTCGGTGCCCTCGAAGGCGATCGTGCCCGAGGTCGGCGGGTTGAGCATGGTTACGGCCCGGCCGATGGTCGACTTGCCGGAGCCTGACTCGCCCACGAGGCCCAGGGTCTCGCCGGGGCGGATGTCGAAGCTCACGCCCTCGACGGCGCGGAACACCGCGCCCTTGCCGCCCCACCAGGAGCGGAGGGGATAGTGCTTGGACAGGTCGCGCACCGCGACGACCGGCTGCTGCGACGCGTTCATCGCGCGGCCTCCTCACCCAGGAGCTTCGGCAAATCGTACCAGGCGGCGACGAGGTGGCCCGGAGCGGCGCCGGGCGCCTGCGCCAGGGGCGGCATCTCGGCCCGGCAGCGCGGCGTCGCGTAGGCGTTGCGCGGCGCGAACGGGTCGCCCGGCGGGAGATGGCGCATGTCCGGCGGCGCGCCCTCGATCTGGTGGAGGCGCCGCCGCCCGGCGCGGCCGCCGGAGAGATCCGGCAGGGACCGCAGCAGGCCGAGCGTGTAGGCGTTGCGGGGATCGGCGAAGATGTCGTCGACCGGGCCGCGCTCCAGGATCCGGCCGGCATACATCACCTGCACGGTGTCGCTGATGCCCGCCACCACACCGAGATCGTGGGTGATCCAGATGATCGCCATGCCGAGCTCACGCTTCAGCTCCTGCACCAGGGAGACGATCTCGGCCTGGACGGTGACGTCGAGCGCCGTGGTCGCTTCGTCGGCGATCAGAAGCTTCGGCCGGCAGCTCAGGCCGATCGCGATCATCACGCGCTGGCGCTGACCCCCGGAGAACTCGTGCGGGTACTGGTCGAGGCGCCCGGCCGCGTTCGGGATGCGCACGAGGTCGAGCAGCTCCCGGGCCCGGGCGCGGGCCGCGCGGGCGTCGAGGCCGAGATGGATGCGCAGGGGCTCGACGATCTGCGCCGCCACGGTCATGCCGGGGTTGAGCGAGCTCATCGGGTCCTGGAACACGAAGCCGATCGCGCCGCCGCGGATCTTGCGCAGCTCCCGCTCCTTCAGGGCGAGGAGGTCGCGCCCCTCGAACAGCACCTGCCCGCCGGTGATGCGGCCGGGCGGGCGCGGGATCAGGCCCAGCATGGCCAGCACGTGCACGCTCTTGCCGGAGCCGGACTCGCCGACGATCCCCAGCGTCTCGCCCTCGTGCAGGGTGTAGGACACGCCGTTGACCGCGTGGACCGCGCCGCCGTCGGTGTCGAAGGCGACCGCGAGGTCGCGGACGTCGAGGAGGGGCTTCGTCATCGCGGCCGTCATGTGCGCTGCCTCGGATCGAGGGCGTCCCGCAGGCCGTCGCCGAACAGGTTGAAGGCGAGCACCGCGAGGAAGATCGACAGGCCGGGCCAGATCGCCATCCAGGGCGCCTCGTCCATGAAGTTCTTGGCGGTGTTGAGCATCGCCCCCCAGGACGGCTCGGGCGGCTGCTGACCGAGGCCGAGGAACGACAGGCTCGCCTCCGCGATGATGGCCGCCGCGATGGTCAGCGTCGCCTGCACGAGGATCGCCGGGACGATGTTGGGCAAGATGTGGACCCGGGCGATCCGCCAGGGCGGGTTGCCCACGGCGCGCGCGGCCTCGACGAACTCCTCCGCCGCCACGGCGCGCACCTGCGCCCGGGTCAGCCGGATGAAGGTCGAGGTCGCCGAGAGTCCGATCGCGATCATCGCGTTGACGAGGCTCGGGCCCAGGAAGGCGGCGAGCGCGATCGCCAGGATCAGGAACGGGATCGCCAGCAGCGCGTCGGTGAGCCGGGAGATCGCCCCGTCGATCCAGCCGCCCGCGTAGCCGGCGAGCAATCCCAGGGGCAGGCCGAGGGACACCGCCAGCGCCACCGAGACGAGGCCGGCGCCGAGCGAGGCCCGGGTGCCGAAGATGATCCGCGAGAGCACGTCGCGCCCGACCTCGTCGCCACCGAACGGGTGCGCGAGGCTCGGGGCGCCGCGGACGTTGCCCCAGTCGGTGGCGGTCGGGTCGTAGGGAGCGATCCAGGGGGCGAACACCGCCATCAGCACCAGCAGGCCGACGATGACGAGGCCCACGACCGCACTCCTCCGCGCGCGCAGGCGTCGCCAGAAGGCCGCGAGGGTGCCGGGCTCTCGGAGGATGGCGTGGTGGGCGGGGGCGCCGGACGGGGCAGCCTCCAGGCCGACCGCCTCGGCGCGGGCGATCTCGCTGCCGGTGCTCATGCCCGCCTCAGCTTCGGGTTCACGGCCGCCGCGAGCAGGTCGGCGGCGAGGTTCAGGGCGATGTAGGTGGCGGCCGTGCAGATCACGACGCCCTGCACGGTGGCGAAGTCCCGGTTGAACACCGCATCGACCATCAGCTTACCGAAGCCCGGCACGGAGAAGACCTGCTCGGTGAGCACGGCCCCCGACAGGAGCTGGCCGAATTCCAGCGCCCCCAGGGTAATGATCGGGATCGCGGCGTTGGGCAGGGCGTGCCGCAGGGTGACCCGCAGCGGCGAGACGCCCTTGGCGCGCGCGGTGCGGACGTAGTCGGAGCCGAGCACGCCCAGCATCGCCGCGCGGGTGTGGCGCATCATCACCGCCGCGATGGCGTTGCCGAGCACGAAGGCCGGCATCGCCATGGCGGCGAGGTTCTCCGACAGGCTCTCGAACGGCGAGACGTAGCCCGAGGCCGGCAGCCAGCCGAGCTCCACCGAGAACAGCAGGATCAGCAGGATCCCGAGCCAGAAATTCGGCACCGACAGGCCCCAGAGGGCCACGCCGTTGGCGATCGTGTCGGCGGCCTGCCCGCGCTTGACCGCCGAGAGCACGCCCATCGGCACGCCGATGGCCAGCGCCACCAGCATGGCGAGGCAGGCGAGTTCGAGCGTCACCGGCAGCTTCTCGACGATCAGTTCGGAGACCGGTTTCTGCAGCCGGATCGACTCGCCGAGATCGCCCCGCAGCACGCCGCCTGCCCAGTAGGCGTAGCGCACCGGCAGGGGCTCATCGAGGTGGTATTTTTCCCGGATGAACGCGATCACCTGCGGATCGCGCTCCTCGCCGGTGAGCGCCGTGGCGACGTCGCCCGGCAGCAATTGCTGCAGGGCGAAGATGATCATCGAGGCGAGGATCAGGGTCGGGACCGCCAGGGCGAGGCGTCGGGCCAGAAATCGGAGCATCAGGCGCGCAGCATCAGTTCAGCTTCAGCCCGGTGAAGCGCACGAGCCCGTCCGGGTAGGGCACGAAGCCCGTGATCTTCTGGCTGTAGGCCCAGAGCAGCTTGCGGTGCAGGATGTAGATGCCCGGCCGGTCCTTCAGGACCTGATCGGCCAGGGCCTTCCAGGCGGCCTTGCGCTTGGCCGGATCCACCGTCCCGCGCTCCGCCTGGAGGGCCGCGTCGGCTTCCGGGCTGCAGTACTTGGGATAGTTCAGCGCCGCCTTGCAGGCCAGGAAGCTGAACGTGTTGCCGTCCGGGTCCGAGCGGCCGCTCCAAGAATAGAGCTGCGCCTCGTAATTGCCCTTGTCGGCGGCATCGAGCGCGGTCGTGAAGTCCACGGCCTGGATCTTCACGTCGAAGCCGGCCTCCTTGGTCATCGCCTGGATCACCTGGCCGACCTGCGGCGACTCGCTGTTGGCGTAGACGGTCAGCGTGATCTGCGGGTTCGGCTTGCCGGCCTCGGCCAGCAGCGCCTTGGCCTTGGCGACGTCCCGCTTCGGGATCGGGTACTCGGCGACGTAGTTCGGATTCTTCGGGTTGACCCACTGGTTCCCGGCCAGAAACTCGCCGTTGTAGACCACCTGATTGATGGCGTTGCGGTCGATGGCCGCCTCGAACGCGGCGCGCACCTTCGGGTCGGAGACCGGCGAACCGGCCTTGTGGGGGTTGAACAGGATCTCCTGGAAGCCGAGTTCGTAGGTGGAGTCCAGCTTCAGCTTGGCATCGCGCTTCACCTGCGCCACGTCGGTGGGGGCGAGGCGCTCCAAGAGGTCGAGCTGACCCGCGCGGAGGTTGGTGAGCCGCACGGTGGCGTCGGGGATCGGCCGGAACTCGATCCGCTGGATGTGGATCGCGTCCTTGTTCCAGTAGTCGGGGAAGCGCTCGACCACGATCCGGTCCTGCGGCACCCGCTCGACGAACTTGTACGGACCGGCGCAGACGGGAGCGGAGGCGAACTTGTCGCCGAGCCGCTCGGCGGCCTTGGGCGAGACCATCATGCCGGCCCGGTCGGTGAACTGCGCCAGCAGCGGCGCGAACGGCTGCTTCAGGTTGATCCGGAAGGTCAGGTCGTCGACCACGTCCACGGAGTCGATCGGCGCGATCTCCGAGCGGCGCTGCGAGCCCGGCATCTTCATGTGCCGCTCGATCGAGAACTTGGCGGCGGCGGCGTCGAGCTTCTCGCCGTCGTGGAACAGCACGCCCGGGCGCAGGTGCATGGTCAGCGCCTTCTCGTCGGGCGACAGCTCCCAGGAGGTGGCGAGCTGCGGCACCGGCTTCAGGTCCGGACCGATATCCACGAGCTTGTCGCAGAGCGCGGCGAACACCATCCGGCTCGCGAAGGTCCGGGCGAGCGTCGGGTCGAGGGCGTCCGGATCCTCCATCATGCCGTAGCGCAGGGTCTGCGCGGCGGCGGGCCCGGTGAGGGTGAGCCCGGCGAGGAGACAGGCGGCGTAACGCAACATGAGACCGATCCGGGTGGAGGCGGGAGAAGCGGAACGGACCGGCCGGTCCGTTCCGGAGGCGGCCGGCAGTGTTGCGCGGCCGTTTGGCATGCACAATCCCAGGCAGCATCCATGCCATACAATCAGGATGCATCTTTTATTCAATCCGCGCCGCGACCCTCTGAGGCCGCCGTTTCGAGCCGGCCGGCGGCGTTCGATGACGGCGCGACCGCGCCCAGCGTAGAGATCGGCCTTCGACAGCTCCGTGAGCGCCTGATCTGAGGTGCGACTAAGATCGGGATAAATCCAATTTTACGCATTGCTTGAACAGGCCGGAAAAAACTTCGGCCCCAGAAGGTCGTCGATGTATTCTTTATGATGATGCGGGTGTGATGGTCCGGCGGCACATCGTCATGTTGCCCGCGTTGTGCTGGAACCAGCGGCGTCGCGATTTCTACGCCGTGACCGCCGACGTCTCGACCGAGGGCATCCGGTTCCGCTCCTCTTCGCTCCTGGCGCCGGGTGAGCCTCTCACCTGCAGCATCCGCCATATCGGCACGCTCGAGGCCCGCATTGCCCGCGTCGCCGGTCAGGAGTTCGTTGTCTGTGTCCGCGGTGGGCGCGCGACTCTGACTGACGTCGCCCGTCAATTCGTGACGCTGGCAAAGGCCCAGGACCTGCAACCCGAACCGATCCGCGCTCACCGTCGGATCGTGCCGAAGCAGAAGATCGTCCAGATCACCACCGCATCGGGCGAGGCCCTCCAGGGACACGTCCTCAACGTTTCGGCCTCCGGCGTCGCCCTGCTCGTCGATCACGCGCTGGAGATCGGGGCGATGATCCGCGTTGGGCGAAAGACCGCCACCGTGATGCGCCACTTCACCCACGGTGTCGGGGCCGCCTTCTCGGAGCCGTTCGCGCCGTCCGCGGTCCACGAGGCGATGTCGCTCTGAGGGCCGCCCGCGGATCCGGGCGCCGCCGCGGAGCGGCGATCATCGGCCACCCGCCCCTCGCAGCGGCGGCGGAAGGGCGCTACAACTTCGCGGTCCAGCGAAGGATCACCGATGAAGCGACCGCTCTCCGCCCGTTCCGCCACGTCCCTGGCGCTCCTGCCGGCCGCACTCGTCCTGCTGCCCCAGGCGGCCTTCGCCCATCCGGGGCACGGCACCGCGACGGGCGCGGAGGCGGGGTTCCTCCATCCTCTCCTGGGCACCGACCATGTTCTCGCGATGGTCGCGGTCGGCCTCCTCGCCAGCCTGCGCGGCGGACGGGCGCTCTGGGCGCTGCCCCTGTCGTTCCTGGCGCTGATGAGCGTGGGGGCGGGGCTGGGCATGGCCGGCGCGGTGCTGCCGCATGTCGAGCTCGGGATCGCGCTGTCCATCGTCGTGTTCGGCCTCGCCGCCATCGTCGGCCTGCGCGCGCCGGTGGCCCTACTGGCTGCCCTGGTCGGGGTCTTCGCGGTGTTCCACGGTTACGCCCACGGCGCCGAGATGCCCGAGACCGCCTCCGGCCTGTCCTTCGGCCTCGGGTTCCTCGCGGCCACCGCGCTCCTGCACGCCGCGGGGATCGGACTCGGCGCCGCGGCATCGCGGATCGGAGCGACGCGGGCCGCCCCGGCCCTCGGCGCCGGCCTCGCGGCGGCCGGTCTCGCGCTGCTGGCGCTCCCCGCCTGAGCGCCGTACCCGACCCGCTCCGGAGCCCCGCCCGGGCCGCGGGCGCGGCGCCCCGGCTGAGCATCCGCATCGATCTCGGGCCGGGGCACCGCCTCGGCCCCGGCAAGGTGCGGCTCCTGGAGATGATCGCCGAGCACGGCTCCATCGCGGGCGCCGGCCGGGCGCTGGGCATGTCGTACCGCCGGGCCTGGCTGCTGGTCGAGGCGATGAACACCGGCTTCGGCCGCCCCGTGGTCGAGGCGCAGACCGGTGGCCGGGCCGGCGGGGGCGCGCGCCTCTCGACCTTCGGCGCCGACGTGGTGCGGCGCTACCGGGCCGTCGAGGCGGCCGCGGAGGCGGCGGCCGCGCCGTTCCTGAGCTGCCTGGGACAGGCCGGGGACGCGTAACCGCGCCGGGCACGGGCGCGAACCCGGATGCGATGTCACAGGCCCTCATGGGCTGACGTCTCATCATCCCGCCCCACGTCCAGCCGGTCGCGACAATCCCGGCACCAGGAAGAGAACCCCCATGGCAAAACTCACGACGCTCGCCCTGATGAGCCTGCTGGCCGTCACCACCGGTGCGCAGGCGGCGCCGAAGGTCGAGCGCCTGCGCGGGACCGTCGAGGCGGTCGCGGGCGGCGGCTTCACGCTGAAGACACGGGACGGCGCGTCGGAGACCGTGGCGCTCGCCCCCGACGCCAAGGTTTCCTGGGTGGTCCCGTCGAGTCTCGACGCGATCAGGGATGGGGTCTTCATCGGCACGGCCACGAAGGGCGAGCCGCCGGTGGCCCTGGAGGTGGTGCTGTTTCCCGAGGCGATGCGCGGCACCGGCGAGGGACACTACGACTGGGACATGATCCCCGACCACACGGCGGGCGGGGCGCCGGTGCGGAGCGCCATGACCAACGGAACCGTGAAGGCGGACGTGCGCTCGACCGCTCCCGACGCGCCCCGCGTGAAGAGCGCGATGACCAATGGGACGGTCAAGGCGAGCCGCGGCGGGGCGGAGCGGACCCTCACGGTCGATTACGGTCAGGGCCAGTCGCTGCAGATCCTGGTGCCCCCGCAGGCGCCGGTCGTCAGCTTCGAGCCCGCCAGCGCCGCGGCCGTGGCGCCCGGCGCCAAGGTCTTCGTGATCGCCGCGCGCGGGGACGACGGCCGCATCACGGCGCGGCGCGTCGCCGTCGGAAAGGACGGGCTGACGCCGCCCATGTAAGGCCGCGCCATGTAAGGCCGCGCCATGTAAGGCCGCCCTGTGACGCCGCAGATGTGAGGCGGCCGCCCGACGCGTCCGCGCGCGGCGGGCGTCCGGCGCCGCGCCGGCGAATCGGCTAGGACGGCGTGAGCCGCCCGGTCCCGGGTCGGGGCCGGGCGAAAGGCTGCCCGTCGGCGCGGCAGCTCAGCCGCTCAGGACAGCATTCGTGCACATTCGGCGGACCGTTGCCGACTAAAGCGCCCCGAGAATGTTGCCAGGCCGCAACATCGCGCTGGAACTGCCAAGGCAGCCGCGAATCCTCGTTGCTCGCGGAAACCCGTTCGCACATGGTGATCGTGCACGGGGGCATCGCCAAGCGAGAGCCCGCAGGAGCCTGCCACCTAAGACGCGGGCCAAACCTACAGAACGTGCGGCTAGACCCGGATAACCGGGCAGGTCCGCATCATTGGGTCTCGAAGCTTTGGAGATGTCTATGAAGCTCTTGAAGAGCTCATTGCTCGGGTCTGCTGCTGCGTTCGCGGCGGTAGGCGCAGCCCACGCCGCCGACCTCCCGGTCAAGAAGGCGGTCCCGATCGAGTACGTTCGCGTCTGCGGCGCGTACGGCGCCGGCTTCTTCTACATCCCCGGCACCGACACCTGCCTGCGTCTCTCCGGCCGCGCCCGGTTCGAGGGCGGCTACATGACCAGCTACTCGCGTCAGGGTAGCAACGGCGACACGTCGGGCTACCAGGGCCGGATGCGCATCAACCTCGATGCCCGCACCCAGACCGCCTACGGCACGCTGCGCGCCTTCGTCCGCCTCGATGCCGGCTCCCGCACCGGCTATTCCGGCGTCGGCACCTCCGGCACCCAGCAGCGCATCGGTCAGGCCTTCCCGGGCCTCGGCATCGACCAGTTCGGCCGCGCCCAGCAGTTCGTGAACGTCGACAAGGCCTTCATTCAGTTCGCCGGCATGACCGCCGGTCGTGCCTCGTCGTTCTTCGACTTCTACGCCCACGACTTCGAGTTCGCCGGCGCCACGCTCGGCTCCGACATCGCCTCGACCAACCTGCTCGCCTACACGGCCACGCTCGGCAACGGCCTGTCCGCCACGATCTCGGCCGAAGATCCGGTCTTCCGCCGCAGCGTGATCTTCTCGCAGACCAACAACCCGGGCGGCGTGACGGTCAACGCCAACCTCGCCAACTTCGCGCAGTCTCAGTCGCCGGCCGAGGTGTTCATCGGCTACACCAACGGCGTGCCGACCCGGTACAGCTTCGTCGACGTGATCCAGCGCTCGCGCATGCCCGACGTCGTCGGCGCCCTGCGCCTCGACCAGGCCTGGGGCTCGGCTCAGGTCTCGGCCGCCGTCCACGAGCTGAACGTCGGCAACGTCGCGAACGGCGCCGGCACCGGCACCGGCTCGAACATCAGCATCCCGCACGCCAGCAACTCGTACGGCTGGGCGGTGCAGGGCGGCCTGAAGATCAACACGCCGTTCATCGCGCCGGGCGACGCCCTCTACCTGCAGGGCGCCTACGGCTCCGGTGCCCAGATGTACACCGGCTACTGCGCGTTCAGCGGCTGCTACTCGCAGAACCCGGCCACCATCCAGGGCCAGAAGTTCGCGCAGTACATCAACGACGCGACGCTCAACCCGTTCACGGGTCAGCTTGAGCAGTCGACGAGCTTCACCGCGACGGCCTCGTACCTGCACTACTGGTCGCCGGAGTGGCGCTCGGCCTTCTTCGGGTCGTACGGTGAGATGAGCTACGGCAGCGGCGCTCGTCTCGCCCAGGGCGCGGCCTTCGCGCTGGCGAACAACACCGGTGGCAACTCGTTCGGCGTGAACGGCGTCGGCGTGCCGGGCACCCGGTTCTACCAGCTCAGCGAGGCGCTGCGCGACACCTACCAGTTCGTGGCGGGCGGCAGCATCATCTGGTCGCCGGTGAAGGACCTCGATATCGGCGTCGAGGGCTTCTACACCCAGATCGGCGTCAAGAACGGCCGCGTGATCGACCGCGACAAGAGCCCGACGGCCTACGCCAACGTCGCCGGCATCAACAACGGCACCTTCGTGCCGCGGACCACGACGGCGGACAGCGTCTCCACCTTCCGCTTCCGCGTCCAGCGCGACTTCTAAGCCACTCCACCGGCGCCGGGGCCTCGGCCTCCGCGCCGGTCCCCGTGCTTCAGGAACCTCAAGGCTCGGCTTCGGCCGGGCCTTTTTCGTTCTGCCGGGTCGCTCTGGATCCGTAGCGCCTCCGGCTGCCAGCGCGCGGTCGGCCACGCGACCCGGTGCGTTCCGCGCCGCGATCCCGCCCGCTCCCGGCCGGTCCGTTGACCGACCCACGATCGGGTCCGGCGATGCGCCGCCCCGCGCGCAGGGCGCCGCCGATGCGCGCCATCGTTCGTTCGGATCTGCTGTCCGTGAGCGCGCCGCGTCCATCGAGCCGGGCCAACGCCGCCGCGCCGCGCGACACGGGCCATCCCGCAAATGAGCAGAGCCTCCGGCCGACGCGTCGGACGGGCAGGGCCCGCGCGTCGAATCGCTCGCCGGCGACTACGTGCCGTTCGCGGGGTGCCGAGGTGGTTCTAACTGCATCCGCCACGCCTGTCCGGTCAGAGACGGCCCGCGCGACAACTCCGGGTCGACTTCCGGGCCGTCGCCTCTCGATTGGTGCTGGTCGTTCGAACGAACCGGCTTTAGCACTATCTCATCCGTGCGGCTAATCTGATAATATATAGATATACTGAGTAATTATTTCTGTTCTTGCATTATTGGAAAACATTTTGTTGCAGTAGCGCAACGTTTATCTGCAGGATCGAAGGTAAATCTGAATCTTTGTTGCGCGCGGTCAGGTCGCTGCACATCGTCTTCGGGCAAATGGGCTTCAACATCGCCGTGGCGAGCGAGAACATGCCGATGATCTGCGAATAAATCGTGGATTATATTTGGTGTGTCCGGTTTTGATCATCCGTTTGCGAGAATTGAGCTTTAAATTCCGGAGACATCGATGACATTGCTGAGATCATCGCTTCTGGCGACTGCCGCCGCGTTCGCGACGATGGGCGCTGCGCACGCCGCCGACCTGCCGGTCAAGAAGGCTATCCCGGTCGAGTACGTCCGCGTCTGCGGCGCGTACGGCGCCGGCTTCTTCTACATCCCCGGCACCGACACCTGCCTGCGCATCTCGGGCCGCGCCCGGTACGAGGGCGGGTACATGACGGCGTCGACGCGGCAGGCCGGCACCAACGCCGGCGACAGCGCGGGCTATCAGGCGCGTCTGCGCATCAACCTCGATGCCCGCACCCAGACCGCCTACGGCACCCTGCGCGCCTTCGTGCGCCTCGATGCCGGATCCCGCACCGGCTACGCGCGCTCGGGGACGCAGGCGCGCATCGGGCAGGCCTACGACGCCACCGGCGTCGACCAGGCCGGGCATGCGCAGCAGTTCATGAACGTCGACAAAGCGTTCATCCAGTTCGCCGGCCTGACCGCCGGCCGCGCCGCGTCGTTCTTCGACTTCTACGCCCACGACTTCGAGATCTACGGCGCGACCGCGGGCTCGGACGTCTCCTCCACCAACCTGCTCGCCTACACGGTGACGGCCGGCGACGGACTGTCGGCCACGCTGTCGGTCGAGGACCCGGTCTTCCGGCGCAGCCCGATCTACGCGCCGGCCGGCACCGCGTCGCCGGTCAGCCCGGTCTTCGTCGGCTACTTCAGAGGCGCACCGGTCGGGGTCAGCGGCGTCGACAGCATCCAGCGCGAGCGGCTGCCCGATGTCGTCGGCGTCCTGCGCGTCGATCAGGGCTGGGGCTCGGCGCAGCTCTCCGCCGCGGTTCACGAGCTGAACGTCGGCAACATCGCGGCGACGCCCGCGGCGGGCGCCAATGTCAGCGTCGCGCACACCAAGAGCGTCGAGGGCTGGGCGGTGCAGGGCGGCCTGAAGATCAACGCCCCCTTCGTCGCGCCGGGGGACGCCCTCTATCTCCAGAGCGCCTACGCCGACGGTGCGCAGATGTATACGGGATACTGCGCCTTCACCGGCTGCTACACGCAGCTCAACAACGGCTTCCAGGGCCAGAAGATCTACCAGAGCTTCTCGGACGCGACGGTCAACCCCTTCACCGGACAGCTGCAGACATCGCAATCCTTCTCGGCGGTCGCGTCGTTCCTGCATTACTGGACGCCGGAATGGCGCTCGGCGGTCTTCGGTTCTTACGGAGAGCAGGACTTCTCCCGCAACGCGCGCCTCGCCCAGGGCGCGCTCTACAACGTCCTGAGCTTCAACGGCGCCGCCAATCTCGGCTCCAACGCGGTCGGCGCGCCCGGAACCCGCTTCTACCAGTTGAGCCAAGCGCTGCGCGACACCTACCAGTTCGTCGCGGGCGGCAGCATCATCTGGTCGCCCGTGCGCGACCTCGATATCGGCGTCGAGGCCTTCTACACCCAGATCGGCGTGAAGCACGGCCGCGCGATCGATTCCGACAAGAGCCCCACCGCCTACGCCAACGTCGCCGGCATCAACAGCGGCGCGTTCGTCCCGCGCACCGTGACGCAGGACTCGGTCTCGCAGGTCCGCTTCCGCGTCCAGCGCGACTTCTGATCGACGATTTCGGCGGCGGGGCCTCGGTCCCGTCGCCCGTCCCCGTCCGATGCCGTCGTGGCCCGGTCGGCCGCGTGGCCAATTCTCTGACCTGTGATTACGACCGAGACGGGATCTTAATCCCTGCCGACGGGACAGGTCGCGTCCTTTGTTCCCTGGATCGCGTTGCCGCCCTTCATCCGCGCTGATACGCCGGATGTCACTTTATCGCCGCCGATCGTGCGCGACCTAATGGATCGCGGCCCGGCGCGCGGTCGCGAGGGCGCGGCGAAGCGGCCCGCGAGCGGTCAGAGATCCGGGGGGACGCCATGACCAGCACCGTTTCACCGAGCCCGAGCCCGATTCCGTCGCCGGCGGAGGGCCGGGCCGAGGACGGGCGCGCGGCCCGGTTCTGGCCGGACGTCTGGTGGCGGCTGATCGACTTCAAGATCGGCATCATACCGCTCCCGATCTTCGTCGTGCTGGCGATCCTCCTCACCGTCCTGGTCCAGGAGGGCGAGATCAAGCCCGACGGGCCGACCATGATCGCCGTGCTGGTGATGGGCGGCTTCACCTGCGCGGAGATCGGCAAGCGGATCCCGATCCTGAAGAATATCGGCGCCGGGGCGATCTTCGCGACCTTCATCCCCTCGGCGCTGGTCTACTACGCCCTGGTGCCGCCGCAGATGGTCAAGGCGATCACCGATTTCACCAAGTTCACCAACTTCCTCTACATCTACATCGCCACGATCATCGTCGGCTCCATCCTCGGGATGGACCGCGAGGTCCTGATCAAGGGCTTCCTCAAGATCTTCGCGCCGCTCGCCCTCGGCTCGGTGGCGGCGGCCCTGGTCGGGACGCTGGTCGGCACGCTCCTCGGCCTCGGCCCCTACAAGACCTTCTTCTTCATCGTCGTGCCGATCATGGCGGGCGGCGTCGGCGAGGGGGCGATCCCGCTCTCCATCGGCTACGCGGCGATCCTGGGGATGCAGCAGGGCGTGGTCTTCGCCCAGGTGCTGCCGCCGGTGATGCTGGGCTCACTGACCGCGATCATCCTGTCGGGCACGCTCAACTCCGTCGGCAAGCGCTACCCGCACCTCACCGGCGAGGGCCGCCTCCAGCCCGATTCGGACGGGATCAAGTCGAGCGACGCCCAGGCCAAGGCCGAGGCGGCCAAGGGCCAGATTGATCCCGCCACGATCGGTGCGGCCGGGCTCACGGCGATCACCCTCTACCTGCTCGGCGTCATGGCCCACCACCTCGTCGGCCTGCCGGCGCCGGTGGCGATGCTGTTCCTCGCCGTCCTGGCGAAGCTCGCCAGCGCGGTGTCGCCGCATCTCCAGGCCGGCGGCTTCGTGGTCTACAAGTTCGTTCAGGTCTCGATGACCTACCCGCTGCTCTTCGCCATCGGCGTCGCGCTGACGCCCTGGCACGAGCTGATGGCGGCCTTCACTCTGGTGAACCTGATCACGATCGTGTCGACCGTCGTGACGCTGATGACGGTCGGCTTCTTCGTCGGCCGCTGGCTCGGCATGTACCCGATCGAGACCGCCATCGTGAACGCCTGCCACAGCGGCCAGGGCGGCACCGGCGACGTGGCGATCCTCACGGCGGCGAACCGCATGGCGCTGATGCCCTTCGCGCAGATCGCCACGCGCATCGGCGGCGCGCTGACGGTGACCGGCACGATCGTCGCCATGAAGTGGATCGGTGCCTAACGGGCACCCGGAAAGGACGTCGTCATGGCCGGTGATCCCGGGGCCGTCGGGGCCACGCTCAAGTCACGGATCGGCGCGATCCTCCGCTCGACGAGCGGCAACTTCCTGGAGATGTTCGACTTCTTCCTGTTCGGGTTCTACGCCACCTACATCGCGCGGGCGTTCTTCCCCTCGGGCAACGAGACCACCGAGCTGCTCCTGACCTTCGGCACCTTCTGGCTCGGGGCGCTGATGCGGCCGCTCGGAGCGATCGTGCTCGGCGCCTATATCGACCGGATCGGCCGCCGGAAGGGCCTGATCATCACCCTCGCCATCATGGCGAGCGGCACGGTGCTCATCGCCTTCTGCCCGAGCTACGACACGATCGGGGTCGCGGCCCCGCTGATCGTGCTGGCCGGGCGCCTGCTGCAGGGCTTCTCGGCGGGCGTCGAGATCGGTGGCGTCTCGATCTACCTGTTCGAGATCGCCACGCCGGGCCGGCGCGGCTTCTACACGTCGTTCCAGTCGGCGAGCCAACAGGTGGCGATCATGTTCGCCGCCCTGATCGGCTACGGGCTGAACGCGTTCCTGACCAAGCAGCAGCTCGGCGATTTCGGATGGCGCATCCCGTTCTTCATCGGCTGCCTGATCGTGCCGTTCATCTTCTTCATCCGGCGGTCGCTCCAGGAGACGCAGGAATTCGCCAAGCGGACCCGCCACCCGACCACCCGCGAGATCCTGACCACGGTGGCCGCCAACTGGCGGATCGTGCTGCTCGGCATGATGCTGACCACGATGACGACGGTGACGTTCTACATGATCACCGTCTACACCCCGACCTTCGGCAAGAACGTCCTCAAGCTCACCGAGACCGACAGCCTGATCGTGACGCTGTTCGTGGCGATCACCAACTTCGTCTGGCTGCCCGTGGGCGGGGCCCTGTCCGACGCCATCGGCCGCAAGCCGGTGCTCCTGACGATCTCGACCCTGTCGCTGCTGACCACCTACCCGGCGCTGCACTGGCTCGTCGCCGATCCGACCTTCGGCAAGATGCTCGCCGTCGAGCTGTGGTTCTCGTTCTTCTTCGGGGTCTACAACGGCGCGATGGTCGTCTCGCTCTCCGAGGTGGTGCCGGCGCATGTTCGCGCCAGCGGCTTCTCGCTGGCCTACAGCCTCGCCACCGCGCTGTTCGGCACGGCCACGCCGATGGTCTCGACCTTCCTGATCGAGAAGACCGGCGACCGGGCGGCGCCGAGCTACTGGCTGATGGCGGCAGCCGCCTGCGGCATCGTCGCGACGCTCGCCCTGTTCCGCGGCCGGCCCGGTCTGGAGCGCGTGCCGGCCCACGCCTGAGGGGCGGGGGGGCCTCAGCTCTCCTGCCAGATCCGGATCCGCGCCTTGAAGGCGGCGCGGATATGGGCCCGGGCCGCGGCCTCGGCGGCATCCCCGTCGTGGGCCCGGATCGCCGCCACGATCGCCGCGTGCTCGGCGAGCGATTCCGCGGCGCGGTCGGGCGCCGCCAGCGTGGTGGCGCCCGGGAGCAGCACCAGCGACAGGCGCATCGTCTCCAGCGTGCTCTGCAGGAAGCGGTTGCGCGCCGCCCCGTGGATCTGGCGGTGGAACAGCCGGTTGGTCCGTGCCAGCGCGGGCGCGTCGCCGAGCAGCGTCCGGTCCCGGGCGACCATCTCCTCCAGGATCTCGGTCTCGACCGTGCTGGCGTGGATCGCCGCGAGGCGCGCGGCCGTCCCCTCCAGCACCTCGCGCAGGTCGTAGAGCTCGCTGACTTGCCCGTAGTCGAGCTGCGCCACGCTGGCGCCCCGGTGCGGCTCGTGGGCGACGAGTCCCTGCGCCTCCAGCCGGCCGAGCGCCTCGCGGACCGGCGTGCGGCTGATCTGGAACCGCTCGGCGAGCTCCGCCTCGCGCAGGCGGCTGCCGGGGGCGAGCTCGCCCTCCTCGATCGCCCGCAGCAGCCGCTCGTAGGCGCCGGCACCGCTGGAGCGCTCCGCTTCGCTGGCCTTCATGTCCGGCTCTCCTCGGCTCGGCCATAGCGCGAAACCGTGGCGCCCGAAACGCTTGCGAGAAATTGCATGCAGACGTATACAATTCGCCGAGAGCAGTCGCAGGAGAGGAGGCAGGCATGCAGCGTCCGGACGATGCGCCGTGGGATGCGGTCGTGGTCGGCTCGGGCAACGCCGCCATGAGCGCCGGTCTCGCCGCCCTGGAGCGCGGCGCTTCGGTTCTGATGATTGAGAAGGCGGAGCGGGACCTCGCCGGCGGCAACACCGCCTACACGGCCGGGGCCATGCGCTTCGTCTACGCGGGCACCGACGACCTGATGCCGCTGCTGGTCGATCCCGAGGACCCGCGCCTGCCGCGGACCGATTTCGGTGCCTACACGGCGCAGAAATTCGAGGCGGACCTGCTCGGCTTCAACGACGGGCGGCCGCTCTCGCGCGAGCAGCGCATCCTGATCGACGAGAGCGGCGCGGCCCTGCGCTGGCTGGCGACGCAGGGGGTGAAGTTCGAGCCGATCTACTCCCGGCAATCGTTCGAGAAGGACGGGCGCTTCGTGTTCTGGGGCGGCCTGACGCTCGCGACCCACGACGAGGGCTTCGGTCTCGCCCGGGCCGAGCTGGAGGCCTTCACCCGGGCCGGCGGCGAGATCCGCTACGGCTGCCCGGCCCAGGGCCTGATCGTGGAGGATGGGCGCGTCGTCGGCGTGGAGACGCCGCAGGGTCCGGTCCGGGCGACGTCCGTGGTGCTGGCCTGCGGCGGCTTCGAGTCGAACGCCGCCCTCCGGACACGCTTCATCGGCGAGGGCTGGGACAAAGCCCGGGTGCGCGGCACGCCCCACAACCAGGGCGACGGGCTGCAGATGGCGCTCGACCTCGGCGCGAAGGCCCACGGCTTCTACGGCGGCTGCCACGCCACGCCGATGGACCTGCACACCCCCGATTACGGCAATCTCGAGTTGCCGCACGGCGAGCGCAAGCACTACCGGAAGATCTGCTACTTCCTGGGCCTCATGCTGAACGCGAACGGCGAGCGGTTCGTCGACGAGGGCAAGAATTTCCGCAACTACACCTACGCCCAGTTCGGCCGCTCGATCATGGAGCAGCCCGGCCACGTGGCGTGGCAGGTCTTCGACGCCAAGGTCGATCACCTGCTCTACAGCGAGTACCGGTTCCACGACGCGCACTTCGTCGAGGCCGACACCCTGGACGGGCTCCTCGACAAGCTCGAGGGCATCGACCGCGTGGCGGCGCGGCGGACCATCGCGGCGTTCAACGCCGCCGTGGACGAGAGCGTGCCCTTCGACCCGACCGTGAAGGACGGGCGCGGCACGAAGGGGCTCGCCCTGCCGAAGTCGAACTGGGCGCAGAGGATCGAGACCGGGCCGTTCAAGGCCTACCCAGTCACGGGCGGCATCACCTTCACCTACGGCGGCGTCGAGGTCGGCGACGACGGCGGCGTGAAGCGCGCGGACGGCGGCACGATCCCGGGCCTCTACGCCTGCGGCGAGATGGTCGGCGGCGTGTTCTTCAACGGCTATCCCGGCGGCTCGGGGCTGACCTCCGGCGTCGTGTTCGGCCGCCGCGCCGGCTACGGCGCCGCCGCGAGGGCGAAGGGCTGAGGTCAGCGGCGGAGCGCGACCGCGTTATTGCGCAGTGCGGGGGAGGGGGAGCCGCGCGATCGGTCCCCAGCGGCCCATCGTCCCCTGTCCGCCGCCCCGGCGCGGGCGTAGAAGCCCAGCCATGCCCGCCCGACAGGCCGTCTTCACCATCTCCCGCGGCGTCCCGTTCTTGCCGACGCTCGCCGAGGCGCTGCTCTCCGGCCGCCTCGTCGGGCCGGTGGCGGACGATCCGCTGGCGCTCGCCTCCGTCACGATCTACCTGCCGACCCGCCGCGCGGCCCGGGCGCTCGGCGCGATCCTGGCCGAGAGGCTCGGCCGGGACGCGCCCGGGCGGGCGACGCTGCTGCCGCGGATGATCCCCCTCGGCGAGGCCGACGAGGCCGAACTCGACCTCGCCGCCGAGCCGCTGCTGGAGGAGAACGCCGATCCTCTGAGCATCCCGATGCCGCCGCTGGAGCGCCGGCTGATCCTGGCCCGCCTCGTCCAGGCCTGGGCCAGGACCGTCGACCGGACCCTGCTGCCGCTGGACGCCGAGGTGCCGTTCCTGGTGCCGTCCTCCCCCGCCGACGCGGTCGGGCTCGCCGGCGATCTCGAGCGCCTGATGGACGCGCTCACCGTCGAGGGCTTGCCCTGGTCGGAGATCGGCGCCGCCGTCGAGGCCGAGTATTCCCGCTACTTCGGCCTGACCCTCGACTTCGTGAAGATCGCCGCGGAGAACTGGCCGAAGCTCCTGGCCGAGCGCGGCCTCGCCGATCCCGTCGCCCGCGCCCGCGGGCTCGTGCTCGCCGAGGAGCGGCGCCTGTCGCGCAGCGCGACGCGGGACCCGGTGATCGTCGCCGGCTCGCTGGGCTCCGTCCCCGCCACGGCCCGGCTCATCGCCGCCGTGGCCAAGCTGTCCCACGGTGCCGTGGTCCTGCCCGGGCTCGATCTCGACCTCGACGCGGCCGGCTGGGACGGCATCGACACCGGCGAGGGTTTCTCCCGCGTGATCGCCCACGGCCATCCGCAGGCGGTGCTGCACCGGCTGCTCGGACCGGAGAACCTCAACCTCGACCGCGCCGAGGTCGTCGCCCTCGGCGAGCCCCACCCCGGCCAAGCGGCGCGGGCCGCGCTCCTGTCGCAGGCCCTGCGGCCGGCCGACACCACCGACGCGTGGGCCGCCCTCGAGCCGGCCGCGCGCGACACCGTCGCCCGCCTCGGCCTCGAGGGGCTCGCGCTCGCCGAGGCGGCCGACGAGCGCGAGGAGGCGCTGGTCGCGGCGCTGGCGCTGCGCGAGACCCTGCAGACCCCCGGCGCGACCGCGGCGCTCATCACGCCCGACCGCGGGCTCGCCGGCCGCGTCGCCGTGGAACTGCTGCGCTGGGGTATCGTGGCCGAGGATTCCGCCGGGCTGTCCCTGGCCGTGAGCCCGGCCGGGCGGCTCGCCCGGCTCGCGGCGGAACTCGCCGCCGACCTCGCCCGCGATCAGGCCGACGCGATCCCCGCCCGGCTGATCGCGCTGCTCTCCCACCCGATGGTCCATCTCGGCCTGCCGCGTCCCGACGTGGTCCGGGGCGCGGCCGCCCTGGAGATCGGATTGCTGCGCGGCCCCGTCCCGGCCCCGGGCTTCGACGGCCTGCGCAAGGCCCTCGCCGCCGAGCGCGCCGGGCCGCCCGAGCACCGGCCCCGGGCCAAGCGCCGCCTGAAGGACGTCGACTGGGAGCTGGCCGCGAACCTCCTGGACCGGCTGGAGCTGGTGTTCCGGGATTTCCCGGGCCCGGACGGGGCTGGCGATTGCGACCTCGTCACCACCGCCACCGGGCACCGGGCGGCGTGCGACCGGCTGATCGCGGGGCCGGAGGACGCGCCCGAGGAGACGGACGGCTCCCTGTCCTGCCTGGATGCCCTGTTCGACGACCTGGAGATGGCCGAGCCCGGCCTGATGCCGGGACGGTTCGACGATTACGCCACCTTCTTCACGTCGCTCGCCCGGGAGCGCCTCGTCGCCTGCTCGGGCGAGGCGCCGCATCCGCGGCTGCGCATCCTCGGGTTGCTGGAGGCGCGCCTCCTGTCGGTGGACCGCGTGGTGCTCGGCGGGCTGGACGAGGGCGTCTGGCCGGTGCGCACGCTGACCGACTCGTTCCTCAACCGGCCGATGCGCGAGCGGGTCGGTCTCAACCCGCCCGAGCGGCGCATCGGGCAGATGGCCCACGACTTCGTGCAGGCGCTCGGCTGCCGCGACGCGGTGATCACCCGGGCTCTGAAGCGGGAGGGCGCGCCGACCGTGCCGTCGCGCCTGATCCAGCGCCTGCGCGCGCTCTCGGGCGACGCCCGCTGGGACAGCGTCCTCCACGCGGGGCGCCGGCTCGCGGGCCTCGCCGCGCGGCTCGACGCGGCGCCGCCGGAGCCGCGGCTGAAGCGCCCCGCGCCGAAGCCGGACCCGGCGCTGTTCCCGCGCTCGCTCAGCGTCACCGAGATCGAGACGCTGGTGCGCGATCCCTACAGCATCTTCGCCCGCCACGTGCTCGGGCTCGACCCGCTCGATCCGCTGGCGGCGGCGCCGGGCGTCGCCACCCGCGGCTCCCTGGTGCACGACGTCTTCGCGGAATTCGCCAGTCGCCATCCCAAGGACCTGCCGCCGGACTCCGCGGAGCGGCTGCTGAACTTCGCGGTGAACGCCTTCGGCGACATCGAGGCGGAGTACCCCAACCTCTACGCCGAGTGGTGGCCGCGCTACGAGCGCATGGCCTCGGCCTATCTCGACTGGGAGACCCAGCGCCGGCCCGGCCTGACCCGGGTCTACCCGGAGGTCTCCGGCCGCTGGGCGATCCCGATGGGGCGCGAGACCTTCACGCTGCGCGCCCGGGCCGACCGGATCGAGCTGCGGCCAGACGGCACCGCCTGCATCGTCGATTACAAGACCGGGACGCCGCCCTCGGGCAAGATGATCTTCTCCGGGTTCTCGCCGCAGCTCACCCTGGAGGCGGCGATGCTGATTCACGGCGCCTTCGCGGAACTGCCGGCCGTGAAGACGACGCCGGACCTGCTCTACGTCCACGCCTCCGGCGGGCGGAAGCCCTTCGTCCCGATCCCGGTGAAGCCGCCGCGGGGCGAGGAGCGCGGCGTGGAGGCGATCGTGGCCGAGCACGCCGCGCGGCTCCGGGGGCTGGTGGCCCGGTTCATGACCGGCGAGGCGGCCTACACGGCGCGGCCCTACCCGCAATATGCCAGCCGGTACGGCGCCTACGACCACCTCGCCCGGGTGCTCGAGTGGTCGCTCGCCGGGGACGAGGGCGGGGAGTGACCCCGCCCGCGCCCTCATCCGGAGGTGCCGAAGCGCAGCTCAGGCCTCGAGGAAGCCTCCGGATATCGCCGCGATCCCGGGGGACTTCTTCGAGGCGGCTGCGCCGCACCTGAGGATGAGGTGATCCGGTGGGAGGCGCGTCCTCCGCGCCTCAGAAGAACGCCTGCAGCCCCGTCTGGGCCCGGCCCAGGATCAGGGCGTGGACGTCGTGGGTGCCCTCGTAGGTGTTCACCGTCTCGAGGTTCTGGGCGTGGCGCATCACGTGGTACTCGCCCATGATGCCGTTGCCGCCGTGCATGTCCCGGGCGGTGCGGGCGATGTCCAGCGCCTTGCCGCAATTGTTGCGCTTGACCAGCGAGATCATCTCGGGCGCCATCCGGCCCTCGTCCATCAGCCGCCCGACCCGGAGCGAGGCCTGGAGGCCCAGCGCGATCTCGGTCTGCATGTCGGCGAGCTTCTTCTGGACGAGCTGGGTCTGCGCCAGGGGCCGGCCGAACTGCTTGCGCTCCAGCGTGTAGGTGCGGGCGCGGTGCCAGCAATCCTCGGCGGCGCCCATCGCGCCCCACGAGATGCCGTAGCGCGCCCGGTTGAGGCAGCCGAACGGCCCCTTCAGCCCGGAGACGTTCGGCAGCAGCGCGTCCTCGCCGACCTCGACGCCCTCCATGACGATCTCGCCGGTGGTGGAGGCGCGCAGGGACAGCTTGCCCTTCAGCGTCGGGGCGGACAGGCCCTTCATGCCCTTCTCGAGGACGAAGCCGCGGATCGCGCCCTCGTGGGCGTCGGACTTCGCCCAGACCACGAAGACGTCCGCGAAGGGCGCGTTCGAGATCCACATCTTGGCGCCCGAGATCCGGTAGCCGCCGTCGATCTTCTCGGCCTTGGTCTTCATGCCGGCCGGGTCCGAGCCGGCATCCGGCTCGGTGAGGCCGAAGCAGCCGATCCACTCGCCCGAGGCGAGCTTCGGCAGGAACTTCTCGCGCTGCTCCTCCGAGCCGTAGGCGTGGATCGGGTACATCACCAGGGAGGATTGCACGCTCATCATCGAGCGGTAGCCGGAATCCACCGCCTCGACCGCCCGCGCCACGAGCCCGTAGGCCACGTAGGAGGCGCCCGCGCAGCCGTACTCCTCGGGGAGGGTCACGCCGAGCAGGCCGAGCTCGCCCATCTTCCGGAACAGGCCGGGATCGGTCTTCTCGGAGGCGTAGGCTTCGACGATCCCGGGGAGAAGCTGCTCCTGCGCGAAGCTCTGGGCGACGTCGCGGATCGCCCGCTCGTCCTCGGTGAGCTGATCCTCCAGCAGGAAGGGATCCTCCCAGACGAAGCGGGCCGAGGCCGGGGCCGACGGGGAGGCGCTGCCCGGAGGGCGCATCGGAGCGTTCATCGAGATTCCTCGCCTGCAGGGTGGCGCGGGTCTTCGCGGCCCGCGCCCTTGACCCTACCCTAGACCCGCGCGCCGCCCGGTCCAACGCGCGCGGTGACGCCGGGGCGCCGCCGTCACGCCCGGCCGAGGAGCATGAGCCAGAGCAGCGTCGTGAGCGGCGCCAGCAGCGTCGAGACCAGGACCGAGGCCGCGACCATGCCGGTCTCGGTCCGGTAGCGCGCCGCCAGCAGGTAGGCGTTGATCCCCACCGGCATCGCGGCGAACAGGGTCGCGACGCCCGCGTAGGCGGCCGGCATCGCGAAGACGTGGAAGGCCAGGACCCAGACCGCCAGCGGGTGCAGGAGGTTCTTCAGGAGCGCGATCACGAGCGCGCCCTTGAGGTCGAACAGCACCCGGTAGCGCTTCAGGCCGGCGCCCAGCGCCACCAGGGCGCAGGTGGAGGCCGTGCCGGCGAAGGCGTCGATCAGCGACTGGACGATGCCGACCGGCGCGAGGCCCAGGGCCTTCATGGCCATGCCGATCAGGAGCGCCACGAAGATCGGGTTGCGCAGCAGCACCAGGGCGAGCCCGCGGATCCGCGCCAGGACCGGCAGGCCGGAATCGGACTCGATCAGGAAGGTGGCGCTGCCCATCATCAGGGGCAGGTGGACGGCCAGCAGCATGAACAGCGGGAAGGCGCCCTCCTCGCCGTAGGCCTGGAGGATCATCGGGACGCCCACGAACACCGTGTTCGACTGGCTCGCCGCGAATCCGTGGAGGATCGCGCCCCGGCGCTCGATCCCGGCCCGCCGCCGGGCGATCAGCGTGCCGACGGACCACGAGATCGCCGCGCCCCCGAAATACGCGACCCAGTAGGACCACGCGATGGTCCCGCTCATCCCGGGCTTGGTCAGCGTGGCGATGATCAGCGCCGGGACGGCGACGGCGAAGACGTATTCCGACAGCCCGTCGCTGACCTTGTCGGAGAGGAGCCCCGCGAGGGCGGCCGCCCAGCCGATCAGGACGATCCCGAAGATCGGGGCGATGATGGCGAGGGCGTTCACGGGGCCGGCGGGAGCGGGGTCTGGTGCGCGGGGGGAGGACCCGGCCCATAGCACGCCCGCGCGCCGCGTCGCGCCCCGTGGGAAGCTGTGCTGGCATGTCGGACGAGAGGGGGAGAATCACCGCGCCGCCGAGCGCGCCCGGGTCGCCGCGGCGGCGCTGGCCCTCATCGCCGGCACCCGGCAACGCGCCGGCCGGGAGAGCGTCGGAGAGCGTCGACTTCCCCTCCGTCACGACGGCCGACAGCGGCGCGTGACGGCGCCCGCGCCGCCTACTTGTTCTCCAGCACCTGGATCGGATCCGTGCGCTGGCTCGCGGGCGGTTCCTTGGTCAGGTTGGCGCCGCCCTCCCGCTGCACCTTGACGTCCTTCGGCGCACCCGGCCCGCCCACCGCGCGGCCGCCCTCGGCGCTCTGGGTCGGCACCGTGCCGGACGCCAGTTCCAGGCAGGTCACCATCTCGACGTAGGAGGGGAAGCCGCCCGCCTTGAACTGGTTCTGGCACTGGCTCTTCGCGGCCGGCGTGTAACTGCTCCAGTGGCGCTCGGCCTCCTTCTTGGCGTCGCGCTCGGAGCGGATGCAGCCGTCGTAATTCGCCTTGTCGCTGATGCTCGTGTTGGCGACCTGAGCCGAACGGCAGGTCCGCTCGACGTCGAGATCGGGCACCGCGTCGGCCCGGGCGGAGGCCGGCGCGAGCGCCAGGATGAGCAGCGCGAAGGTGCCGGGGACCATCGTGCGGGAACGGGTCGTCATGTCGTCAGACTCGCGATCTGTGGCGGTTCGCGCCGCCGGAACTGCCGGCACAACGCGCCAGGAGCCGGTTCGGCACCACGCGCCCGCGACGATCAGCCCGCGACGATCAGCCCGCGTGGGCGCCGTGCAGGGCCTGGTCGAGATCGCCGTGCAGGTCGTCCGGGTCCTCGATGCCGGTGGACAGGCGCAGCAGGTCCGGCGGGCAGGGGCTGCCCGGACCTTCCACCGAGGCGCGGTGCTCGATGAGGCTCTCGACGCCGCCGAGCGAGGTCGCCCGCTTCCAGAGCCGCACCCGCGCCGCCGTGGCGATGGCGCCGGCCTCGCCGCCGGCGACCCGGATCGACAGCATGAAGCCGAACCCGTCCCTCATCTGCCGGCGGGCGACCGCGTGGCCGGGATCGTCCGGGAGGCCCGGATAGAGGACGCGGGTCACGTGCGGGTGCCCGCTCAGGCGCCCGGCGAGGCGCAGGGCGCCCGTCGCCTGCGCGGCCGCCCGCAGGTGCAGGGTCCGGAGCGAGCGCATCAGCAGGTAGGCCTCGAACGGCCCCAGGATGCCGCCGCTACCGGCGCGGATCCCCCGGATCCGTTCCCAGAACGCGTCGGCCCGCGCGCCCGCCAGCACGCCCGCCACCACGTCGGAATGGCCGTTGAGGATCTTGGTGGCCGAGTGCATCACGATGTCGGCGCCGAGTTCCAGGGGCCGCGTGTGCACCGGCGAGGCGGCCGTGGAATCCACGGCCAGCCGCGCCCCCGCCGCGTGGGCGATCTCGGCCGCCGCGGCGATGTCGGTGACCGTCCAGAGCGGGTTGCCGGGGGTCTCGATCCAGACGAGCTTGGTCCGGCCGGGCTCGATCGCGGCGCGCAGGGCGTCCGCATCGTCCGTGTCCACGAAACTCAGTGTGAGGCCGCGCCGGGGCGCCTCCTCGCGCAGCCAGCGCTTGAGCGCCCAGTACATGACCGTGCCGGCGACCACGTGGTCGCCGGGCTCCAGCGCACCGAACACCGCGGTCGCCGCCGCCATCCCCGAGCCGAACAGCAGCGCGCCGGCGGCGGCGCCCTCCAGCATCGCCAGGACCGACTCCGCCTCGCGCACCGTGGCGTTGTCCGGCCGCGCGTAGCTGTAGCCGGAGCTGTAGCCGTTGTCGGGATCGCGGATGAAGGTGGTGGCGACGTGGAGCGGCATCACCACCGCCCGCGTCTCCGGCTCGATCCGCCCCATGGCCTGGGCGGCGAGGCTCCGGCGCGTGTATTCCGGCTCGGCGTCGCTCCGGGTATCCGACGGACCCTGCGGCGCGTAAGGCTGTGACATCTGGCGATTCTCGGCGGATGGAGACGGGCGCGTGCCACGGCGCGCGGGTGCCGGCAAGCCGCGCCACATGCCGCGCCACATGCCGGGCCACATGCCGCGCCTCAAGCCACGCCCCGTGGAGACAGACGATCATGACCGCCGCCACACAGGTCCCCGAGGGATCGCCCCTGCCGCGCTGGCTGCGCCTCGCCGCCGCGATCCTGCCCGTCGCGGCCACCGCCGCCGTCGGCTCGGTGTCGACCCAGGCGGAGATCCCAGGCTGGTACGCGAGCCTGAACAAGCCGGCCTTCAACCCGCCGAACTGGGTGTTCCCGGTCGCCTGGACGATCCTCTACACGATGATCGCGGTCTCGCTCTGGCGCCTGCTCGGCGCCATGCCGCGCACGGGGCCGAGCCGGCAGGGCTGGTGGCTCGCCCTGGCGGCGTTCCTGGTGCAGATCGCCCTCAACGCCGCCTGGACGCCGGTCTTCTTCTCCGCCCACGCGATCGGCGCCGGCCTGATCGTCGTCGCGATGCTGCTGGTGATGGTGCTCTGGACGATCCGGCTGACCTGGCGGTTCGACCGGCCCGCGGCGTGGCTCCTCGTCCCCTACGCGGCCTGGGTCGCCTTCGCGACGCTCCTCAACGCCGCGATCCTGCGGATGAACTGATTTCCGTTTCCGGTTCGGTTTCCCGCCGTCGTCGCGAGCGGAGCGACCCAGTGCGGCGGTACCTCGGTCGGCGTGGCGCAACCGGATCGCTTCGCTGCGCTCGCGAGGACGGTCAGGGCAATCCGGACGCCGTCAGGCGTAGGGATGAGTGCAAGTCCTTCGTGAACGCCGCGAAGGCGCGCGGCTCTCAGGACACGTGCTCGGGCTTCTCCTCGCCGGCCGGCTTGCCGTCGTCGCGGGCGCGGTGCAGCAGGAAGATCGCGAACACCATCGTGAGGATCAGCCCCGCCAGCACGCCGAGCTCGATCATCGAGGCCTGGAACAGCGCCTGCTTCTCCGGCGACCAGTCCTTGGCGTGCATGATCTCCGACGATTGCAGGGTGATCACCAGAACCCGCCGGATCGAGGCGATCAGCCCGACGATCAGGAACGGCTCGCAGGTCAGCGTCCCCGACCGCATCGAGACCCGGACCGTGTGCAGGATCTCGATCAGCATCAGCAGGAACAGCAGCCGGTCGATCACCTCGAGGATCTGCTGAGCGCCGCCGAGTGCCCGCATCGCCTCCCAGGTCATGCCGGCTGCCTCGATCAGCGCCACGAGGGCGGTGAGCGCCAGCAGGATGCCGAGCGCCGCGTAGATCGCGTGCTCGGTGTGCAGGAAGATCGCGCTGGCGACCTTCGTCAGGCGGCCCTGGTCTTCTGATTGGTCCGACATCATTCCCCCCTGGAATGCGCCGAGACGATCAGCTTCCGGACCGCGCGTCCAGTGCGGCGACGCTTGTCCTCGATCGATCGGGATCGGGGGTGGCGTTACGTCGCTGCCGGCGGCCGGGGCCGCTCAGTGGAAGAACGGCAGGGCGTGCGGCGCGAGGTAGCCGAAGCCGAGCAGCGCCGCCCCGGCGAGGCCCAGGAAGCCGCCGGCGAAGACCAGCAGGCTGATCCCGGTGATGACCTCGGCCGAGGCCAGCACGATGCCGATCTGGAAGGCCGCCGAGG
Organism: Methylobacterium sp. A52T; assembly: GCF_053346095.1. Lineage (NCBI taxonomy): Bacteria > Pseudomonadati > Pseudomonadota > Alphaproteobacteria > Hyphomicrobiales > Methylobacteriaceae > Methylobacterium > Methylobacterium sp. A52T. Next base: position 45,850 of record NZ_JBKFBI010000019.1, read on the forward strand.
CCAATTCGTAATGGTGGTAGCGCAGCAGCGCGAGGTCGCGCCGGCCCTCCGAGGCGCGGGCCTTCTCGGACAGCTCCTTGCGGCCCTCGCCGGTCGACGGCTCCGAATCCCAGCGCGCCAGCGTCTTCGACCACTCGGCGCGCTTGGCGGCGATGGCCTCCTGGTTCGGTCCCGGGGGCACCAGCGCCAGGGCCTCGTCGGCGGTCTTGAGCACCGTCGCGCGGATCGTGCGGGCCTGGAAATAGGCCCACTGGTTCGCGGCCTCGACGTTGGCGCCGATCGAATCCGTCTGGGACGCCTTGCCCAGTGTCTCGCTGAACGCGAGGAACAGCGCCAGCACCGAGATCAGCAGCGCCACGCGCTTGTTCGACCCCTCGACCGCCCCGTGACCACCCGACATCGTCTCGCTCGCCTCCGTTGATTCGGCGGGGCCGAGTCACAGCCCATCGCGGCGCGCGACGCAATCCGCGCCGCCGATCCGGCAAACGCTCTCCGCGCCGACCCGCTCTACTCCGCGGCGATCCGCGGCGGCGGCGGGTGCCCGTCATTGGCCGGATGGGCCGGATCGAAGACGGGGGCATCCTCCGGATCGTCGCGCTCCCCGATGAAGCGGCCGAACAGCCGCGTCAGCAGGCGGGACAGGTCGTCCATCAGCACGAAGATCGCCGGCACGAAGACGAGCGACAGCACCGTCGAGACGATCAGGCCGCCGATCACCGCCACCGCCATGGGCGAGCGGAACTCGCCGCCGATCCCGTAGGCCATCGCGGAGGGGACCATGCCGGCCGCCATGGCGATGGTGGTCATCACGATCGGCCGGGCGCGCTTGCGGCCGGCATCGACGATCGCGACGTTCCGGTCGACGCCGGCGCGGATCTGCTCGACGGCGAAGTCCACCAGCATGATGGCGTTCTTGGTCACGACGCCCATCAGCATCAGGATGCCGATCACCACCGGCATCGAGATCGGCATGTGGCAGATCAGCAGCGCCAGGATCGCGCCGCCGATGGAGAGCGGCAGCGAGAACAGGATCGTCAGCGGCTGCAGGAAGTTGCCGAACAGCAGGATCAGCACGCCGAAGACCATCATCAGGCCGGCGCCCATGGCCAGCGCGAAGCCCTCGAAGACCTCGCCCATCACCTCGGCGTCGCCGGTCTGGCTGATCGTGACGCCGGGCGGCAGGTTCTTGGCGGTCGGCAGGTTCATCACCTGGCCGATCAGCGCGGCGAGGGCGTCGGTGCCCTGCATGTCGCCCTCCAGGGCGACGCGCACGGCGCGGTCGTAGCGGTCGATGCCGGTCGGGCCCTGGCCGAGGCTGATGTCGGCCACGGTCGCGAGCGGGACGGCGGTCCCGCCCTTCACCGGCACCTTCAGGGTCTCGAGGTCGGAGAGCCGGCCGCGCACGCTCTCGGGGAGCTGCACGCGGATCGGGATCTGCCGGTCGGTGGCGTTGAACTTGGCGAGGTTCATGCCGATGTCGCCGATCGTCCCGACCCGCACGGTCTCGGCGATGGTGTCGGTGCTGACGCCGAGATCGGCCGCCACGGCGGGCTTCGGCCGGATCCGGACCTCCGTCCGGTCGAGGGGGGCCGTCGACATGACGTTGACGAGGTGCGGGACCTGCTGGGCCTCGCGCTGGAGCTTGGCCGCCGTCTCGGCCACCACGGCCTTGTCGGGGCCGGCGATGATCAGCGCGAGGTCGCGCTGGCCGCCCTCGCGCAGGGCCCAGAAGCGCAGGTCCGGCTCCTCCCGGAGGATCGCCGCGACCTCGGCGTCGATCTGCTTCTGGGTCTTGTCGCGGGCGTTCTTCGGCGTGAGGTTGATGGTGAGGCTCGCGAGGCGCACCTCCTTCTTGGCCGGCAGCTGACGGCCGCCGTCCACGAACACGCTCTTCACCTCGGGCAGCGCGCGGATCTTCTCCTCGATGCGGTCGGTGACCCGGACCGTGTCGGCGAGGCGGGCGCCCGGCGGCAGCTCCACCACGAACAGGGTGCGGGCCTGGTCCTCCGCCGGCAGGAAGCCCGCGGGTAGCAGGCCCGTGGAGGCGATGGAGCCGGCGAAGCACGCGAGGCCGAGCACCAGCGTGATGAACTTGTGCCGGACCGACCACGCCACGAGGCGGGTGTAGCCGCGCATGACGACGCCGTCCCGCTCGTGGTCCGGCCCGTGGTCGCGCAGGAAGTAGGCGGCGAGCAGCGGCGTGATCAGGCGCGCCACCAGCAGCGACATGAACACCGCGGCCGCGATGGTCAGGCCGAACTGCTTGAAGTACTGGCCGGCGATGCCGCCCATGAACGACACCGGCGAGAAGATCGCGATGATCGTCGCCGTGATGGCGATGACCGCGAGGCCGATCTCGTCCGCGGCCTCGAGCGACGCGCGGTAGGGCGACTTCCCCATCCGCATGTGCCGGACGATGTTCTCGATCTCCACGATCGCGTCGTCCACCAGGATGCCGGTGACGAGGGTGATCGCCAGCAGGCTGACGGCGTTGAGCGAGAAGCCCAGGGCGCTCATCACCCAGAAGGTCGGCAGCACCGAGAGCGGCAGCGCCACCGCGGCGATCAGGGTCGCGCGCCAGTCGCGCAGGAACAGCAGTACCACCACGACGGCGAGGAGGGCCCCCTCGATCAGGCCCATCATGGCCGAGTGGTAGTTGCCGATCGTGTTGACGACGCTGGTGTCGATCAGGTCGAACCGCACGTTGGGATTGGCCGCGTGGAGCGCCGCGATCTTCTTGGCGACGCCCACCGACACGTCGGCGTCGCTGGCGCCGCTGGCGCGGGAGATCGCGAAGGCGACCACCGGCTCGCCGTTGAAGCGCGCGAAGGTGCGGGGCTCCTCGGCGGTGTCCGACAGGGTCGCGAGCTCGTCGAGGCGGACCTTGCGGTTGCCCGGCACCACGATGGAGGTCTTGGCCAGCGTCTCGAGGCTCGCCGAGGCGGCCAGCGCCCGGATGGACTGCTCCTGGCCGCCGACCTCGGCCCGGCCGCCGGCCATGTCGGCCGAGGTCAGGCGCAGCTGCCGGTTCACGTCCGCGGCGGTGATGCCCAGCGCCAGCAGGCGGTCGGGCTTCAGGGTGACGCGGATCTCGCGGGCGACGCCGCCGAGGCGCTCGACGCCGCCGACGCCCTTCACGCTCTGGAGGCCCCGGGCGACGACGTCGTCCACGAACCACGACAGGTCCTCGGGCGTCATGGCGGGCGCGGAGGCGCCGTAGACCATGATCGGCAGGCCGGCGATCTCCACGCGCGAGACGATCGGCTCGTCGATCGTCCGCGGCAGGTTCTGGCGGATCTTGGCGATGGCGTCCTTGACGTCGTTGGTCGCCCGGTCCTGGTTCACCTCCAGGCGGAACTCGATCGTGGTGGTGGAGGTGCCCTCCGTGATCGTCGAGAGGATGTGCTTGACGCCCTTCACGCCGGCGACCGAATCCTCGACCCACTTGGTGACCTGGGTCTGAAGCTCCGCGGGCGCGGCGCCCGACTGGGTGATCGTCACCGAGACGATCGGGATGTCGATGTTGGGGAACCGGGTGATCGGCAGCGCGCGGAAGCTCACCAGCCCGAGGATCATCAGGACCAGGAACAGGACCACCGAGGGCAGGGGCCTGCGGATCGCCCAGGCGGAGACGTTGAGGCGCATGGCCGGATCCTTCGACTCGTCCTACCGCGGGGCCGCGTCGGCGATCGGCGTGCTGGTGGGCGCCGGCACGGGGCGCACCCGGTCGCCGTCGCGCAGGAAGCTCCCCGCGCGGGCCACGACGCTCTCGCCGGCCGCGACGCCGGAGCGGAGCTCGGTGAAGCCGTCGGCGGACAGGCCCGCGGCCACGGACCGCGCCTCGACGCGCCCGTCCTTCACCACGAGCACGCTGGCGCGGCCGTCGGCCGCGTAGAGCAGGCTGGAGACCGGCACGGCCACGCCGGTGCGGCGCGCGATCTCGACGTTGCCGCGCGCGAAGGCGCCGATGCGCAGGGCCGGATCGTCGCCGAGGCGGATGCGCACCTTGCCGAGCCGCGTCGCCCGGTCGACCTCCGGGTAGACCCGGCGCACCTTGCCGGCGAGGCGTCGGCCGTCGTCGAGGTCGAGGCTCGCCGGGTTGCCGACGTGGATGCGCGCCAGCGACGTCTCCGGCACCTCGCCCTCCAGCTCGATCTCGCCCCGGGCGATCAGCCGGAACAGCGGCTCGGCCGCCGCGGTGGCGGTGGCGCCGATCCGGGCGGTGCGACGGTTGACGATCCCGGCCTCGGGGGCGCGGATGTCGGTGCGGGCGCGCCGCAGCGCGATCTCGGCGCCGGCGGCCCGTGCCGTGGCGAGGTCGGCCTGCGCCGATTGCAGGCCGCCCTTCGCGGCGGCGAGGCGGCCCTCGGCCCCCTGCGCCGCCGAGACGCGCTGCTCCAGCACGGCCGCGGTGGCGTTGCCGGTCTTGGCGAGCGCCTGGGCGCGCTCGAGCGCCTGCTTGGCCTCCAGGTTGGCGGCCTCCGCCTGGACGATCTGGCTCTGGGCCTGGACGATCGCCGCCTCGGCCCGGGCGATCGCCGCGGCGTTCGACGCCTCCTGGGTGACGATCATCTCCAGCGACAGCTTGGCGAGGACCTGCCCCTTGGTGACGCGGTCGCCCTCCTCGACGAGGAGATCGGTGATGCGCAGCCCCTCGACCTCGGGGGAAACGAGGATCTCGTCCCGGGGGACCAGCGTGCCGGTGACGACGGCCCGCTCGACGATCTCGCGGGTCTCGGCGGGCACAACGGTGACCGCGGGCGCGATGGCGGCGGCGTCGGGAACGGCGGCGGTCTCGACGGCCCGGGCCGGCGCACCGGCGAGGATCGCGAGCCCGCACAGGAGCGTGAGGCGGGGCGCGCGCCAACGGACGGAGTTCACGACGGGGGCCTCGCAAGCGGCGCTGGACTGGTATTGCCCCTCCCTCGCCGGGCAGGTCGGCGTTTTCATGGCGAGCCACTCCACCGGAGTCCGAGCATAGCGCCATCCGGCCGGGCCGTCGCCGGGCCTCGCGCCGCAGGTGATCGGGGCGGCCGGAGCGCGGCCGTTCACGGCGCTCGACCTGCAACCAGCCATGAATAGCGACGTTAATAGGCCGATGGTCTTCTCGAGACCGGGGAGGGGTCGATGAGCATTTTCCAGATTAGGCAGAAGAAGAGTGGCGCGGTGCTCTGGACGGGAGCGGCCGACGACGAGCAGACGGCCCTCGACGCCATGGCGCGCGAGGCGGGCTATCGCGACTTCTCGTCCCTGCCGGACACGATCCGCGCCGACGGGATCGAGGCGGCGAAGCTCGACCTGATCTCCTGATCCCGCGCTGAGTTCCTCGCGCCGGAGCGGTCCCGCTTCGGCGCAGATGCCGTCGGAGCCTGCGCCGGCCGATCGCTCAGAGTTCTCGGACGAGGGCCTCGATCGTCGCGGCGCACTTCCGGATCGCGTCCGGGTTGTGGAGGCCGCAGATCACCGTGGGGTCGAGAGCGAGGCCCGCCGCGATCAGGCCCGGCCATGCCGCGGCCGGGGGCCAGCCGGGATGCACGATCGCGGCCCCGAGGCGGGCCAGCGCCTCGGCCTTCTCGGTCTGCTCGCCGTAGGCCCGCTCCTCCGGCAGGCAGACGAAGCGCTTCCCCTGCGCCGCGGCCAGGGCGACCACGCCGTCGCCACCGCCGCCCACCAGCAGAGCCGCCCGCGCGACCCGCGCCTCGACGTCCGGGACCCAGCCGTGCAGGTGCAGGTTGCCGGGGGCGGGGCCCGAGCCGGAGACCGGCCCCAGGACGTGCCACGGCCGGTCCGGAATCGCCCGCGCCGCCGCGGCGAGATCCGCGAGGTCGCCCCCAGCACCGCCGCGGCCGAACACCACCACGATCTCGCGTCCCGCCTCGGTCGGGGCCTGCGCCGGCGCGCCGAGGAAGCCCGCGTAGAGCGTCTTGGCCCGCACCCAGTCCGGCACGGCCGCGCCGTCGAGCGCCTGAGGGAAGGGGGCGAGCAGCCGCGTCGCGCCGCGGAAAGCCTCCAGATGCGGTCGGTCGGTCCGGGTCCCCGCGAGCCGCACCACCAGGGTCGGCACCGACAGGAGGCGCGCCAGGAGCGCCACCTCCACCGAGACATCGACCACGAGGAGCGCCGGGTCGGCCCGCTCCGCCCAGGCGGCGATGCGCGCCATCCGCGCGCGGACCCCCGGATGGTTGAGCGGCGCGTAGTGCAGGGCCTCGGGCCGCTCGGTCGCGCCGTCCCGGCCGTCGAAGGCCGCGTCGCCGAGGGGGCGGTCGTCGGGCAGGTCGACGGTGTCGAGGCCGGCGGTGTCGAACCCGGCGAGGGTCCCGAGGATCGTGCAGGGCCGGTCCAGGGCGTGGGCGACGGCCCGGGCCCGCTGGAGATGGCCGGCGCCCTGGTGATGGACGTACCAGCCGATGCCGCGGGTCACGCGGCGTCCCTCAGGGACGAGGCGAGGGCGTCGAGATCGGCGACCGCCTGGTCGAGGGCGCAGTCCCGCGCGGGCGGGCTGCGCGACTCGAGGATCCGGTCGGCCCGCTCCACGAAGGCGATGTCGTTCGGGCAGGCCCCGACGGCGGCGAGGTCGTCGGCGTCGAGACCGAGCCGCGCGCAGGCCGCGGCGCGGGCCGGCGGGTCGAGGTGGAAGGCCCGGCGCAGGGCCGCGCGGCGCAGGATCAGCGCCTGCCAGTGCGCGGCCTCCGGGAGCAGGTAGGCCTCCCCGTCGAGGACGCGGGTCCGGCGCAGCATCTCGGTGGCCATGCCGCCCGAGACCCGCCCCTGGTGGCGGGACGAGACCAGCACCTGCACGTCCGGGCAGTGGCGCAGGCGAGCGCCGTTGGCGCGCAGCAGCCCGACGAGGGCGTTGTCCTCGCCGCAGGGCAGCGCCGGCAGCCCGCCGACCGCCCGGTACAGGATCGCGGGCACGGCGAGGCTCGCGCCGGTATGGTCGCCGTGACGGGGAGCGGGATCGTAGGGCGGCGGGTCGAGCAGGTCCTCCAGGCGCCGGACACCGGACCAGTAGCGCTCGATCCGCGCGTGCAGGTCCGTCAGGGCGGGGTCCGGCGTGCCGTCGTCGTCGATCACCAGCCGGGCGCCCCCGCCGGCGGGGGGCGGCCCCGCGCGGGGGGGGGGGGCCGCCCCCCCCCCCCCCCCCCCCCCCCCCCCCCCCCCGGGCGGGGCGCCCCCCTCCAGGGCGCGGAGGTTGGCCGCCACCCACTCGGCCGGCAGGCGGGCATCCGCGTCGGTGGTGAGGAGGATGCCGTCCGACTCCCCGTCCGCCTCCAGCCAGTCGGCACCGGCATCGAGCGCCATGCGCCGCGCCGTGCCGACATGGGCGTCCGCGCCGCCGAGCTCGACCGCGATCAGCCGGAGGGTCAGGGTGGCGAGGATGCCCGAGGCCTCGACGTCGCGCACCGCCTGGACGGTCCCGTCCGTGCAGTTGTTGGCCAGCACCACGACGCGCAGGGGCGCCCGCGCCGAGACGCCGTTCTGCGCGGCCAGGGAGGCGAGCAGGCGCGGCAGGCGCTCGGCCTCGTTCCGGGCGGGGATGCAGACGACGCAGGGCGGTGGGGCCGGATGGTCGGCGTCGGTGGTCATGGCAGGTCTCCCGTGGCACCCTCGTGCGCCGCGGAGGTCGGGGGCGGCCCGTCATGCCGCCGGGCTCCGGGCTCGGGTGCGGATTGCGGCGCGCGGATCCGCGCCGTTCAGCCGCGTCCTCCGGCGACGCGCAGGGCCGGCCGCGCCCGCTCGGCGCAGCGCGCGATCACGGCGTCGTAGGCCTCCAGGTAGCGCCCGGTCATCGCGGCGGCGTCGTAGAGCGCCTCGGCGCGGTCGCGGCAGGCCCGGCGCGACAGGCCGGCGGCCTCCCGGATCGCCACCGAGAGGTCCTGCGGGTCGTCCGGGCGGGCGAGACGGCCGCAGGACGCGTCCAGGATGTCGGGCATGGCGCCGCGCCGGAAGGCGGCGACCGGCGTGCCGCAGGCGAGGGCCTCCGCCACGACGAGGCCGAAGGGCTCCTCCCAGCGGGGCGAGACGATCGCCACGCGGGCCCGGCCGAGATGGTGGGCGAGGTCCCGGTGGGAGAGATGGCCGAGATGCGTCAGGTCCGGCCCGAGACGCGGGGCGATCTCGGCGGCCCAGTAGCCGGGATTGAGCTTGGGACCCGCGAAGGTCAGCGGCAGCCCGGCGGCGCGGGCCGCGTCGATCGCGAGGTGCAGCCCCTTCTCGGGCACGATCCGGCCCGACCAGAAGGCGAAAGGCGTATCGTCGGCAGCGTGTGAGAACGCGAAGGTCGAGAGGTCCACGCCGTTGTCGACCACCTGGGCGCCGGGCACGAGATGCGCCCATTCCTGCGCCAGTGACGGGGAAACCGCCAGGAAGGCCATGTCGGGGTCGGCCTGGACGACGCCGCCGACCAGGGAGTCGAAGGGCGGCGTGTGCAGCACGGTGACCCAGGGCAGGCCGAGCCGGGCGCTCTCGCGCAGCGGCAGGGCGTGCAGCGAGTTGTTGTGGACGAGATCGAAGCCTCCGGCCGCGACCATCTCCATCATGCGCCGGTAGGCGTCCTCCTCCTCCCGGTCGATCGCCTCCTCCCGCTCCGGGTCGAGGAGCGCGTCCCCGGTCGGATCGCAGAGCATCACCGGGTCGAGCGCCGGGTCGGACCCGCGGCTCGCGAACAGGGTGACGTCGTGCCCGTGCCGCTTCAGCGCGACGGTCAGGAGATGCGTGTGCATCTCCAGGCCGCCGGCGTAGGGCTGGCCGATCGGGTATTTCAGATGTGCGAGGACAGCGATCTTCACGCGCGCACCGAGTCCGGTTGGGTGGGGATTTCTGCCGCCCGCAGCGGCGCGAAAGGACTTCTTTCCGCGGCGAGGGTGGCGGGGATCATGCCGAATATTTCTTCAACAAGCGTTGCGTTGACGGGGTCGGAGCGACGACGAACGCGACGCTTGCCGGCTTCCTAAGCGCGGCGGCCTGAACCATTGATGATCGACATCCGCGGGTGACCGTTCACGCCGCGGCGCGGCACGCCACCGGGCTGCCCCTCGGACCCGCGGTCGCGGAGCCCCGATCGGCCTGTTAGGCTGCGCGGCCGCGCCGGCCGTGGCGCCGTCAGGGGAGGGGTGTCGATGGGGCTTCCGTTGGGGCTGAGCGTGTTCGCCGTGGGCTTGGCGGTGCTGGCGATCATCACCCTGGCCGCGGGCGTGAAGATCGTGCCCCAGGGCCACGTCTACACGGTGGAGCGCTTCGGCCGCTACGCCCGCAGCCTCGACGCCGGCCTCGGCCTGATCACGCCCTTCGTCGAGCGGATCGGCCGCAAGGTCAACGTGATGGAGCAGGTCATCGACGTGCCGAGCCAGCAGGCCTTCACCCGCGACAATGCCGGCGTCACCATCGACGCGGTGGTGTTCTACCAAGTGCTCGACGCGGCGCGCGCCTCCTACGAGGTCTCGAGCCTCGACCTCGCGGCCACGACCCTGACCATGACCAACATCCGCACCGTGGTCGGCTCGATGGATCTCGACCAGCTCCTCGCCCACCGCGACGAGATCAACGAGCGCCTGCTCCGGGTGATGGACGCGGCGGCCTCGCCCTGGGGCGTCAAGATCAACCGGATCGAGATCAAGGACATCGTGCTCCCGGCCGACCTCGCCGGGGCGATGGCCCGGCAGATGAAGGCCGAGCGCGAGAAGCGCGCCTCGATCCTGGAGGCGGAGGGGCAGCGCGCCGCCGAGATCCTGCGGGCCGAGGGGCGCAAGCAATCGGCGATCCTGGAGGCGGAGGGCCGGCGCGAGGCCGCGTTCCGCGACGCGGAGGCGCGGGAGCGCTCGGCCGAGGCCGAGGCGGCGGCGACCGGGATGGTCAGCCGGGCGATCGCCGAGGGCGACATCGCGGCGGCGAACTTCCTCGTGGCCGAGAAGTACGTCGACGCGGTGCGGGCGATCGCCACCGCGCCGAACCAGCGGGTCGTGGTGGTACCGATCGAGGCGGCGGCCCTCGCCGGCACGCTCGGCGGCATCGGCGAGCTCACCCGCACGGTCTTCGGCGACGGCGCCGCCGCGCCCCGGCGCACCGGGACCCCGCCGAACGTCGCGGCGCCGCGGGCCTGACGCCGGTGACGCTCGATTCTCTCGCCGAAACCCTCGGGGCCCTCGGGGCGGCCTGGAGCTGGGTCATCGCCGGCCTCGTGCTCGCCGGTGCCGAGATCCTGCTGCCCGGCATGTTCCTGATCTGGCTCGGCCTCGCCGCCGTCGCGACCGGCCTCGCGGCCGCGGCGCTGCCCATGCCCTGGCAGGGCCAGACCCTGCTGTTCGCCGGTCTCGCCGTCGCCCTGGTGGCGCTCGCGGCGCGCCTCCAGCACCGCGGCCGGCGGGCCGGGCCGGAGCTGAACCGCGCCGACCGCGGGTTGATCGGGCGCGAGGGCGTGCTCGACGAGCCGATCGTGCGGGGCGCGGGCCGGATCCGCTTCGACGACACGCTGTGGCGGGTCGAGGGGCCCGACCTGCCGGCGGGCCGCCGGGTGCGCGTCACCGGGATCGGCGGCACGGTCCTGCGGGTGGAGGCGGCCTGAGGGCCGCGCCTACCCGAACGCCCCGACCTCGTGCTGGATCATGCCCGAGATCTCCCGCACCTGATCGAACATCCGGCGGATCGGCTGGAACAGGTTGGCGTGCTCCGCCTCGTAGGTGCCGACGTCGCGCGGGCCGGCCGGCTCGCCGAAATTGAGGCCGAGCGTCGGGTCCGGCGTCACCGGGAAGATCGCGTCGAGGAGCTTCAGGCAGCCGTCGATGTCCAGCCGCAGGAAGCGCTCCAGCAGCTGCTCGCGGGAGATGCCCGCCTGCGGCCGGAAGCCCGGGATGTGCACCGCCAGGAACCAGATCCGGTGGATCAGCGCGAGGCGCAGGGCGTGGAGCAGCGTCAGCCGGGCCGACATGGCGGGCAGGTCCGGGGCGGCCGCGCTCAGGGCGAGCCAGTCCCGGGTCAGGCGTCCGAACAGGTTCCGCAGCGCGGGGGCGAGGTCGAGGCGCTCCAGCGCTCCCGAGATCACCACCAGCTCGTCCCGGCGGAAATCCTTCTGGGTGCGCCGCGCCCGCTCCAGCCACACGGCCGGGTCGAGGGTGTCGATATAGGCCCGCAGCACGTCGAGGTCGCCGACCGAGGCGGCGTGCTGGACCAGCCGGAAGGCCCGGGAGAAGCGCACCGAATCGCGCCGCATGTCGCGGAACAGGTCGGGGCCGCGCTGGGCCGCCCGGCCGATCCCGTGGAGGGAGTTCGCCAGGAAGCCGAGCTGGTGCAGGATCGCGTTGTTGGGGATCGCCCGCATCTGGCGCGGATGGGTGATCCGCGCCGGGCCGCCATTGTCGGTCTGGCGCGCCACCGGGCGCGACCCGGTCCGGTCGATCAGGCTCGGGCCGAAGGTGCCGAGGAGCGCCGCGTAGCCCGGGTCGTCGACCAGCGCCTCCATGTCCTGGCGGGCGGCGGTGAAGAACTCGAGGGCGAAGTCCGGCTCGGCGTAGATCGGGTCGATCGCGTCGTCGGAGGCCTTCGGGCGGTCGTTCAGGGCGTAGTCCGAGAACGAATCCTCCTCCGTCACGTCGAGGGCGTAGACGTGCTCGGCGATGCGGGCGACGCTGGCGCGCGCCAGCGCCTCGGTGCCGTACAGCAGGTAGCCGTCAGTGCCCTGGAAGCTCGATTCGAGCCGGACCCGGATGCCGGCCTTCCGGGCGCGGTCGCGCGCGTCCTCGGGGGCGAGGTAGGCGAGGCGGTCGCGGAGGGAGGTCGGATGGGCGCCGCGCCCGATCGATTCGCCGTGCGTGTCGAAGATCGCGAGCTCGACGTCGGACAGGCCGTTCTGGACCAGCATCTCGGTGATGCGCAGCCGCAGCCGCTCGATCCAGAAGGTCGCCGCGAGCTGGCCGACGTAGCGGCCCGAATCGGAGTAGCCGAACTGCACGGTGAGGCGGCCGATGCGCTTCAGATACTGGCGCCAGTGCGGGTTGCGCAGGGCGTCGTCGAGGACCCGGATGCCTTGCTCCAGCGCGCTCGCCGTCTCGAACAGCGGCGTGATCTCGAGCTTGTCGGCGATGCCGTAGTGGCGCGCGAGCCAGAGGGCGGCGAGCAGGGTGTAGCCGGTCTCGGTCTCGGCGATGAGGAAGCGCACCGGATGGGTGCCGTCGACGTGCTTGAGGATCTGGGCGATCGTCATCATCAGCCGCGCCGCCGAGGCCCGCTCGGCCGCGAGCGCGCCGAAATCGACCGCCACCGGGCGGACGTCGTTCAGCAGCGTGTGGATCGTCGCGAGGTGCGAGCGGCGGCGGGCCGCGTCGGTGGGCTCGCCCTCCAGGTCGATCACCCGCCGCACCGCGTTGTGGATCTGGCTGGCGTTCAGCCGGAAATGCGGCAGGGCGTTCGACAGGCCGTGCGTCGCGACGCCCGCGCGCAGGACGGCGATCCGGCGCTGGTCGGCCGGGTCGTCGGCGGCCTCGAGGGCCTTTGTCAGCGCGGCGACGAGGGCGCCGGCATCGGTCTGGGCGCGCTCGCGCTCGATGATGAGCGCCAGGGCGAAGCGGTGCACCGCCTCGAGGGACGGCTGGTCGCCGAGGCGCGGCGCCACGGTGAGCTGGCGGTTCACGGCCGCCAGGGCGTTCTCCGCGAGGGCCCGGACCTCGCGGCAGGCGGGGATCTCGGGCAGGTCGCGCATCACCCGGTCGAACTGCATGCGCTTCGAGATCAGCCGGTAGCGCAGGGTGTCCCACCAGCCGATATCGGTGCGCCCGTCGGTGTCGCAGCCGACCCAGCTGGCGATGGCGAAGGGGCGGGGCGTCAGCTCGGTCCAGCGGTCGGGCCAGCGGGCGCGGGCGGCGTCGAGCAGGGCGCCGTTGAAGGCGTCGAGGGCGAGCCGGCCGTTATTGGCCGCCGCGCAGGCCTGCTCGAACTCGACATCCAGGGTGATCGGCGCGTCCGGCCGGGTCGACAGGGCCGCCGCGCGCGCGACCAGCCCGGCGCGGTCCCTGGCGTCGGGCAGGCTCGCGGCCTCGGCGAGGAGGCCCGCGACGGCTCGGGGCATGCCGAAGGTGGGGTGGGCCGTGAACACCACCGCGAAGGCGGTGCGGTGGATCAGGGCCGCGAAGGCCTCGACGCCGTCCGGCCGGTCGGGTGCCGCCGCCACGAGCCGCGCGGGGATCGCCGCCTGCGGATCCTCCGGTCCGGCATCGAGCCCGACATAGGCCCGCAGCCGTTCCGCCCGCGCCGCCAGCGCTGCGGCACGCAGGCGCACGAACAGGCCGTCCAGGTCGCCCGTCGAGATCTCGTTCCGGTCGAAGCGCCGGGTGATCGCCAGGGTCACCGCCAGGACGGGATTGCGGAACGGGTCCTCCCGGGCCTGATCCCGGGCGCCCTCGATCAGTCCGAGGAGGTGCGCCTCCAGCTCCTCGGGCTCGCGGCTCGGCTCGTGCTGCATCGGTCGGTCCCGGCTCCGGTCTGCCCGCATCTACCCGGTCCGGCGGCCCACGCAAGGAGCGTTCCGCACGCGACCCGGGACTGACCGGATACTGAGAGAGGACGGGGCCGAGGGCTTGGCCGAGGACTTGACCGGGGAGGTGAACGGGGACGTGACGGGGAACACAACCGCGACGCGGCGGAGCGATATCGGCGATGGGATGGGGTGGCGGCGGCCTGAACCGCAGGCTAGAGCTGACCTCCTGATGGAGCGCCTGTTCATCATCCTGGCTATTCTGGTCTTCGCTGTCGCCATCGTCGCCGTGGCCGCGATGGCGGCGCGCGGCCGACGCCAGCCCCTGCGCATGGGTTCCGAACTCGACATCGAGGACGAGGACCTCGTCCTCGGCTCGGTCGGACCGCGCAAGAGCCCGATCGACCGCAGCGCCCAGGTGCTCGACCCGCGCGTGCTCGATCTGGACGCGATCGAACTGGAGCCGATCCGCGCCCTCGACCGGACGCAGCGCGACGCGGCGCTCCGCGGAGATCCGCCGGGAGCCGGGCGATGAAGCGATGCGCGCGCGGGGTGGCCGGGCTGCTGCTCGCCGGTCCTCTCTGCCTGTCGACGATGCAGGGCGCTGCGGCCGCGCCCGCCGGCAAGCCGGCCGCGGCGGCCGTTCCGGCGCAGGCCGCGCCTCCCCAGGCTGCGCCCGCACCGGCCGCGCCCGCCGCGA
>NZ_JBKFBI010000190.1:0-8564 GCF_053346095.1 Methylobacterium sp. A52T
CCGCGGCGGGGGGGGGGCGGGGGCCCACCCCCCCGCCACCCCCGCCAGCGCCGCGGCGGCGGCGGCCGAGGAGCTCGGCGCCTCCGTCCAGGAGATCGGCCGCCAGGTCGCGGGTTCGACGGAACTGACGCGGTCGGCGGTCGCGGACGCGGAGGCGACCGCGCATCTGGTCCGGGAGCTGAACGGGGCGGCGATCCAGATCGGCCATGTCGTGACCCTGATCTCCACCATCGCCGAGCAGACGAACCTCCTGGCGCTGAACGCCACGATCGAGGCGGCGCGGGCCGGCTCGGCGGGTCGCGGCTTCGCCGTCGTGGCCGCGGAGGTGAAGGAGCTGGCCGGCCAGACCGCGCGGGCAACCGACGAGATCGGCGGCCACGTCGCCCGGATCCAGTCTTCCACCGGCGACGCCGTCACGGCGATCGGACGCATCGGCGGTCGGGTCCAGGAACTCAGCGCGGTGGCGACGCGGATCGCCGGCGCCGTGGAGCAGCAGGGCGCGGCGACGCAGGAGATCGTCCGCAACGTCTCCCAGGCCGCCCAGGGGGCAGCGGACGTCACCGGCACCATCGCGGGCGTCGCCGACGCGGCGAAGGGGACCGGAGCGGCGGCCGATCAGGTCCTCACGGCGGCCTCGGAGCTGTCGAACCGGTCCGGCCACCTCAGGGACGAGGTGACGCGCTTCCTCGCGACCGTCCGCGCGGCCTGAGCGCGCGGGATCGGCGCGGACGCGGACCTCCGGCCGCGCGCCCGGCGCGCCGGCTCAGAGGAGCCCGCGCGCCTTGGCCAGGCCGACCAGGTCCGCCTGCGGGCGGGCGCCGATGTGCTGGATGACTTCGGCGGCCGCGAGCGTGCCCAGGCGGGCGCTGGCGACGTTGTCGAGCCCGCGGGCGTGCCCGGCCAGGAAGCCGGCCGCGAACAGGTCGCCCGCGCCGGTCGTGTCGACCACGGTCTGGACCGGGCTCGCCTCGACGGCCCGGACCTCGCCGCCCTGAACCACCAGGGCGCCGTCGGCCGAGCGCGTGACGAGGCCGAGCAGGTGCCGGCCGCGGGCGTTGCGCTCGTCGCGCAGGGCCGCCACGGCGGCCTCGGGATCCTCGGTCTCGTAGAGGCTCTGCAACTCGGCCATGTTGGCGAACAGGATGTCGATGCTGCCGTCCCGCACGAGGCCGAGGAACTCGTCGCGGTAGCGGCCCACGCAGAACGCGTCCGAGAGGGTCAGCGCGACGGCGTTGCCCGCCTGATGGGCGAGCTGCGCGGCCTTGCGGAACGCGTCCTTGGCGGCCGGCGGATCCCACAGGTAGCCCTCGAGATAGACGACGCGGGCCGAGCTCACGAGCGCCTTGTCGACGTCGTCGGGCGACAGGCCCTGGCAGGCGCCGAGATACGTGTTCATCGTGCGCTCGCCGTCCGGCGTCACGAGCACGAAGCACCGGGCGGTGGCCGGGCCCTCGGCGGCGGCCGGGACGGCGAAGTCGACGCCGGTCGCCTTGAGGTCGTGGCTGAACAGGCCGCCGAGCTCGTCGTTCCGGACCTTGCCGACGAAGCCGGTCTTGGCCCCGAGGAGCGCCGCGCCGACCGCGGTGTTGGCGCCCGAGCCGCCCGACACGATCGTCGCCGGTCCCATCGCCTGGAACAGCGCCTCGGCCCGCGGCTCGTCGATGAGCTGCATCGCGCCCTTGGTGACGCCCTGCGCCGACAGGAAGGCGTCGTCCGTGCGGGCGATCACGTCGACGATCGCGTTGCCGAGCACGAGGAGATCGAGGGGTGCAGTCATCCGGGCGTCCTGATTCGCGTTCGCGCCGCTGTGGCATCCGCCTCGGATCGGATCAAGCGCCGTCGTCGGCGGGCGCGAGGTCGGCGAACAGCTCGGGCACGGGCAGGCGCAGACCGGGCGGCGTCAGGTCCAGCGTCTCCCGGGTCGCGATGCGGGTCTCGATCAGGCCGCCCTGAGCGCGGCGGTGATGGATGACGAGACGCTTCACCGGATCCACGATCAGATAGTGGATGACGCTCTCCAGACCGAAGTAGCGGGTCAGTTTCAGGCCCGAGTCCACCGCGCGTGTGCCCGGCGACTGAACCTCGACGACAATGACGGGATCCGGCACTTCGACGGCATCGAGATCCATCCGGGGCCCACAATAGACCAGTGCATCCGGTTCGAACGTCGTCGTGCTGTCGATGCGGACCGTCATGCCGTCGGGCATCATGTGACAGACGACACCGGAGGCTCTGATCGCACGATTCAGGGCTGTCTGTGCTGCGAACTTGACCAACGCATGTCCAGCCCGCTCCGGTGACATCGCGAACACCTCGCCATCGACCAGCTCGAAGCGCCCCGGCTGCCCCTCGGCCCAGGCGAGAAACTCGTCGACCGTCATCCGGGATCTCGGCTGAGCGACCATGCCCGAGGTTAGCACGGATTCGGCGTGCCGGGAGCCGCGCTCCTCACGGGCCTCACCCCGCGATCTTCTCCAGCGCGACGTCCCGCGTCCGGGGACCCAGCAGCCCGACGAGCAGGCCCGCGGCCAGCATCGCCGCCGAGATGAACAGGAACACGCCCGGCGTCCCGGCCTCCCGCAGCACGAACGCGATGACGAAGCCGGTGAAGATCGCCGAGAACCGGCTCCAGGAATAGACGAAGCCGACCGCCCGGGCCCGGATGCCCGTGGGGAACAGCTCGGCCTGATAGGCGTGGAAGCTGTACGACATCACGTTCGAGGCCAGCGTCAGGCCGATGCCCAGCGCCACGATGACGGTGACGTCCCGCGTCTGCGCGAAGGCCAGGCCGCAGGCGATGTAGAGGAGGGCGGCGGCCACGATGACGTGCTTGCGCTCGAACCGGTCGGCGATGGCGAGGCCGATCAGGGGCCCGACCGGGGCGGCGAGCGCGATCAGCGCCGTGTAGGCGAGGCTCGATGTCACCGTGATGCCCTGGGCCACCAAGAGGGTCGGCACCCAGTTGGCGAAGCCGTAGAAGCCGACCGTCTGAAAGACGTTGAACCCCGCCATCATCAGGGCGCGGCGCCGGTAGGGCTGGACCCAGAGGTCGCGGAACGCGCCGCGCGGCTGCACCGGCTCCGGCGGGGCCGGTACGGGAAGCGGGCGCCCATGCTCGGCCTCGATCCGCGCCTCCAGCCGCCGCAGGACCGCCTCGGCCTCCGCCAGACGGCCGTGCTCGACGAGCCAGCGCGGGCTCTCCGGCAGGCCCGCCCGCATCCACCAGACCACGATCGCCGCCGAGGCGCCGATCAGCACCACCCAGCGCCACCCGTCGATGCCGAGGGGCGCCGCCGGGATCAGGAGGTAGGACAGGAACGCCACGACCGGCACGGCGGTGAAGCCGATGCCCTGGCACAGGGCGAAGGCCCGGCCCCGGATCGCCTTCGGCACCAGCTCGGACAGGTAGCTGCCGATCGTCACCATCTCCAGGCCGAGGCCGATCCCGGCGATCAGGCGCCAGAGATTGAGGCCGAAGGCGTCGCTCTGGCAGGCCATCACCACGTTGGCGGCCGTGTAGGACAGCAGCGACCACGTGAAGATCGCCCGACGGCCGAACCGGTCGGCGAGCCAGCCGCAGGCGATGGTGCCGATGAACAGGCCGGTGAAGAGGGCGGCGACGAAGCTCGCGACGCCGCTGGCGCCGAACAGGCCCGGGGTCGTCGGCGTCAGGATCCCGGCCTTGACGAGGCCCGGCGCGACGTAGCCGGTGAACAGCAGGTCGTAGAGCTCGAAGAAGAAGCCGAGGCCGAGCAGCACCACGAGGCGCCAGACCGTCGGCGTCGCCGGAAGCCGGTCGAGACGGGCCAGGATGGCGCCGGGATCGAGACCTTCGTCGGCAGCCCGGACCGCCGTACTCGTCGCCATGCCGGTGCGCCCCGTTTCGGCGCCGCGGCGCCCTGCCGGCGCAGTGCCGCGGAAGCGGGCGCCGCGCAAGGGGGCGCCGCGAAAGGGGGGCGCGACGCGGGGCGCGGCGCTCCCCTCAGGCGCCGAAGACGGACCAGCCCATGCGCTGCGTCAGCCGCTCCAGGGCGATGCGGCCGAGATGGGAATTGCCCGCCGCGTCGAGGCCGGGCGACCAGACGGCGATGGACGCCTTGCCGGGCGCGATCGCCAGGATGCTGCCGCCGACCCCGCTCTTGCCCGGCAGGCCCACGCGGTAGGCGAACTCGCCCGACCCGTCGTAGTGGCCGCAGGTCAGCATGATCGCGTTGATGCGGCGCGCGCGCTCCGCCGACACCACCGAGTGCCCGGTCGACGGGTTGACGCCGTTATGCGCCAGGAACCGGCCGGCCCGCGCGAGCTGGCGGCAGTTCATCGCGATGGCGCAGTGGTGGAAGTAGACGCCGAGCGTGTAGTCGACCGGATTGTCGAGGACGCCGAACGACTTCATGTAGTTGGCGAGCGCGGTGTTGCGGAAGCCCGTGCGCTTCTCCGAGGCCGCCACCGTCTCGTCGATGATGATGCTCGTATCCTGGGCCAGGAACTGCATGAAGCGCAGGATCTCGCCCAGCGCCTCCCGGGGCTCGTGGCCCGAGAGGATCACGTCGGTGACTGCGATCGCACCCGCGTTGATGAAGGGATTGCGCGGCACGCCGCGCTCCCGCTCCAGCTGCACGATGGAATTGAACGGGTTGCCCGAGGGCTCGCGGCCGACCCGTTTCCAGAGCCGGTCGCCGACCATGCCGAGGGCGAGGGTGAGCGTGAACACCTTCGACACGCTCTGGATCGAGAACGGCGTCTCGCTGTCGCCGCCGGTGAAGACCTGCCCCTCGGCGTCGATCACCGCCAGGCCGAACTGGTCGGGATCGACCCGGGCGAGCTCCGGGATGTAGTCCGCGACCGCGCCCCGGTCGGGGCGCTGGGCCATCTCCTCGGAGATCTCCCGGATGACGTGGGCAAGGTCGGGCACGTTCGGGCTCGGGCGTCGCGTTGCGTCGGAACCGGGCCGGTTCGCGACGTCTCAGGCGATGCAAGGTCCGGTCCGGCCGCGCGGTGATCTAGCAGCGCCGGGCGGGCGTGGGAACCGGACGGACCCATACCCCGCCGTCCTCGCGAGCGGAGCGAAGCGATCCAGGGATGCGCCACGCTCGGGCATCGCGTGCCTCACTGGATTGCTTCGCTGCGCTCGCAAGGACGGCTGCGGTGCGTCCGCTCGGCAAGAAGGATCATCACGCGGCGGCGAGCGCCATCGCCATGGATTCCTTCTTCATCAGCTCCCGGAAGAAGCCGTCGAGATGGGTCAGCTTGTCGGGCGAGCCGTCCTGCGCGATGCGGCCGCCGTCGAGCACGACGATCCGGTCGAAATCCTGCAGCGTCGAGAGACGGTGCGCGATCGCGATGACGGTCCGGCCCTTCATCAGGTTGGCGAGGGCGTGACGGATCGCCTGCTCGGATTCGGCGTCGAGCGCCGAGGTCGCCTCGTCGAGCAGCAGGATCGGCGAGTTCTTCAGGATCGCCCGGGCGATGGCGATGCGCTGGCGCTGGCCGCCCGAGAGCTTCACGCCGCGATCGCCCACGATCGTGTCGAAGCCTTCCGGCAGGGCCTTGATGAAGTCGGTGCAGTGCGCCGCCTCGGCCGCCTGCCAGACCTCCTCGTCGGTCGCCTCCGGCCGGCCGTAGCGGATGTTCTCGCGCAGGGAACGGTGGAACATCGAGACGTCCTGCGGCACGACCGTGATGGCCTCGCGCAGGGATTCCTGCGTGACGCGCTCGATGTTCTGGCCGTTGATGCGGATCGCGCCGCTCTGCACGTCGTAGAAGCGCTGGATCAGCGAGAACAGGGTCGACTTGCCGCCGCCCGACTTGCCCACGAGGCCGACGCGCTGGCCGGGCTCGATGACGAGGTCGAAGTCGGTGAAGACGGGGCGGCCGTCCGGATAGCTGAACGCCACGTGCTCGAACTCGATCTCGGCGCCCTGGCCGCTGAGCGGCTGCGCCTCCGGATGGTCTACGAGGTCGTGGGGCTGCAGCAGGGTGTGCAGCGCCTCGGAGAGGCGGGCGGTGTGCTGGGTCGCGTCGACCAGCGCCACCGCGAGGTCGCGGGTCGCGGCGAGGATGCGGATGCCGAGCGTGCAGACCAGGACCACCTGACCGTTCGTCGCCTGGCCGGCCTCCCACATCTGGATCGCCCAGTAGAGCAGGCCGAACACGGCGAGCACGGTGAGCACCGCGTGCACGATGCGCAGCTTCTCGAGGTAGAGCAGCGAGGAGCGCCGGGCCCGCATCTCGGTGGCGACGGTGCCCTCGAAGCGCTGGCCCTCCCGCTTGAACGCCGAGAAGGCGCGCACGAGCGACATGTTGCCGACGAGGTCGACCATCTCGCCGTCGACGGATGCGGCCTTGGCGGCGAAGTCGTGGTGCAGCGGCTTGCCGGCCGCGGCCATCTTGAACATCAGCACGACGACGGCGGCGAACACGCCCGCCAGGATGCCCGCCATGGTGAGGTTGACGGTGGCGATGTAGGCGATCGATCCGAAGGCCGCGACCGTCGGCGGCATCACGTTGAACACGAACATGTTCTCGACCGTGAAGATCGCGTTCGAGGTCGCCGTGATCCGCGATGCCAGGGTGCCCGGCTGGCGGTCGGAGAAGAAGGTCGGGGAGTGGCCGGTCAGGTGCCGGAACAGGTCGCGCCGGATGTCGCCCGTGATTCCCACGAAGGTGAAGGCGCCGGTCAGCGCGGCCACGCGCCAGAGCATGTTGTCGGCGGCGATGAAGGCGATCAGGACCGCCAGGGCGCCCCAGATCACGGTGTTGTCGGGGCCGGGACCCTTCGTCAGCGCGTCGACCACGCCCTTCAGGGCGTAGTCGGTGGAGACCGAGAAGCCGACGGCGCCGAGCACCGAGATCAGGATGACCAGGTGCGGCAGCCAGCGGCGCCGGAGATACCGTCCGACGAAGGCGAAGGGCCTGTCGGCGTATCGGTGCAGCTCTTCCATCGCGGTGACCATTCCGTATTCGCGCGGCTTTGGCTTACGGGCTGAGGCGGAGTGCAGCGCGGGCGCAGTCTGACCCGCAGCGGCAACGCGAGAGCGTTGCCATATGTTTCACCGGCTCGCACCTTCGTCGCGCTTTTATCCGCAGAACCTGAACGCCGCTTGAGCGGCGGGGAAACACGCAAGCGAATCCGATGCCGCGACGGGTCAGGCCGCGCGCTCCGGCTGGCGCGTCTCCGGCATGATCAGCGCCACCAGCATGAAGGCCGCGAAGCCGACGACCGCGAGCCCCAGGAAGGCGCTGTGGCTGCCGAGATGGTCGGCCATGATGCCGGCGAGCGAGGTCGAGAGGGCCGCGCCGATGCCCATGGCGGTCCCGACCGCACCGAGGGCGAGGTTGAAGCGGCCGGTGCCGCGGGTGAGGTCGGACACGATCAGCGGCACCATCACGCCCAGCACCGAGGCCGAGATCCCGTCGAGCACCTGGATGGCGACGAGGCCGTAGGGGTTGGTCGTGTAGGCGAGCAGCAGGCCGCGGACCGGGAGGGCGCCGAAGCCGAACAGCAGCACCGGGTAGCGGCCGAAACGCTCGGCGGCCCGGCCGACCGCCGGGGCGCTGACGGCGAGGACGGCCTGCGGGACCATGATGCAGGCCGCCACCAGCGCGGTCGCGGTCTCGCTCGCCCGCAGGGTCAGGACGCTGCCGACGAGGGGCAGCATCGCGGCGTTGGCCAGGAAGAACAGCACCATGCAGGCCGCGAAGCACAGGAGGCCGCGGTTGGTCAGGAGCGCGCGGATGCCGTCCTGGCCGGAGGCGGGCGCTGTCGAGGTCGGCGCCGCCTGGGCCGGCTCCTTGAACACGCCCGGATCGATGTCCTGGGCGCGGATGCGCGCCAGCGCGATCACCGTCGGGATCCCGAGGGCGGCGGTGAGGTAGAAGACGGCGCCGTTCGACAGGTAGTAGCCG
Source organism: Methylobacterium sp. A52T (assembly GCF_053346095.1). Classification (NCBI taxonomy): domain Bacteria; kingdom Pseudomonadati; phylum Pseudomonadota; class Alphaproteobacteria; order Hyphomicrobiales; family Methylobacteriaceae; genus Methylobacterium; species Methylobacterium sp. A52T. The sequence continues at coordinate 7,906 of NZ_JBKFBI010000190.1, forward strand.
ATGGCGCCCATGCCGGCCGCGCCGAGGGCGTTGCCGAGGGCGGCGAAGCTCGCGTTCCGGCCGAGGCGCTCGCCGGCCCGGGCGCGCCCGACCAGGCCGATGCTGATCGCCGCGATGGCCGGCGTCAGCACGCAGCTCGCGGCCGAGTGGAGCGCCATCGCCAGGAGCACGATCAGGAAGCTCGGCCAGACCGCCAGCGCGAAGGCGCTGCCGGCGATCCCGATGACCGCCACGGCGGCGGCGAAGCGCTTCGAGCGCACGACGTCGACGAAGGCACCCCCCGGCACCTGGCCGAGGAGGGCCACGAGGCTGCCGACCGTGAGGGCGAAGCCGATGTCGGACTGGGTCCACTTGGCCTGCGAGAAGTAGACCGCCAGGAACGGGCCGAACCCGGTCTGCAGGTTCGCGACGAAGAACGCGAAGGCGTCGAGGCCGTAGCGGCTCGCCGACGAGATCGCGCGTTCGCCGTGGACCGCCGACGCTGCCGGCGCGCGCGCGGCCTCGGCCGCCTGATCCTTCAGGCGGGTCGGACGGGAGCGGATGTCCTGCCGGGGCACGTCGCGCTCGCGGGGGGCGGCGGCGGTTCTGACCTTCAACCGGGCCACCGTCACTTATCCGGTGCCTTCTCCGGGGGCGGGGCGGGCGCGGGCACAGGGGCG
>NZ_JBKFBI010000191.1:0-8558 GCF_053346095.1 Methylobacterium sp. A52T
CGCCGGCGCCGGGGTCCTGCGCCCTCTGCGGGCTGTGCCGCGCCGGCGCCGTCCCGCCGCTGCTCCCGCACGCGCCGGGCCTCGCGCGCCGCCTGCGCTGGACGGCGGTGGCGTGGCCGATCCCGCCCCCCGTCCGGACCGCGTCGGTCCCTGCCGTCATCGGCCAGCCCCGCGGGCCGCCCCGCTCCGCCTGATCGCCCGTCCTCCGGGCGGCGCCGCCGCTCGCCCCATCGATCAGACGAGACCTCCGATGACCTCCGACACCCCCGTCCTGCGCGGCGGCGCCCTCGCGCTCCTGCTCGCCGGAAGCCCCCTCCCCGCCCTCGGGCAGGCCGCCGTCACCCTCGAGGAACTCTCCGTGGAGGGCGAGGCCGCGCCCGCTGCGGGCGGGCCCGCCGCGCCGGCCTTCGGCGTGGCGGCGCCGCCGAGCTCGGCGCCCGCGGTGATCGAGCACCCGGTCGGCGAGATCGTCACCGGCATCGGGCGCGACGACACGATCGCGAACCGGCCGGCGACCAGCATCGGCTCGGTCCTGGTGAACAGCCCGGGCGTGACGGTGCGGCAGGGGAACGGCGGCCGCGACGTGGTCATCTCGATCCGCGGCAACAACGCCCGCTCCACCGGCGTGATCAAGAACACCGTCGTCCTGGAAGACGGCTTCATCCTCACCCAGCCGGACGGGGCGTCGCGCTTCGACCTCACGGACCCCCGCGCCTACGGCCGGATCGACGTGTTCCGCGGGCCGCAATCGCCGCTCTTCGGCAACTACGCCACCGGGGGCGCCATCGCGTTCCGGACACGCACCGGGCGGGAGATCGACGGCTACGAGATCGGGGTGGATGCCGGCAGCTTCGGGTACCTCAGCCACTATTTCACCGTCGGCGGCGTCAGTGGCCCGTTCGAGATCAGCCTGTTCGCCAGCGATGTCCGCGCCAACGGCTACCAGGACCACGCGAGCTACGACACGCAGACCATCAACCTGCTCGCGAGCTACACCCCGACGCCGGACAACCGCTTCACCCTGAAGGTGATCAACAACACCCTCGACGCCAACCTGCCCGCCCGCGCGTCCCTGGCCCAGTACCGGATCAACTCGTACCAGCGCGGCTGCGCCGCCGCGGCGAGCGCGGCCCCGGGCTGCACCACCTTCAGCCTGTTCCGGAACGGGGCCTTCGGCGCGACCGTGCCGGTGACGGCCGACGAGGGCGGCTTCGGGCGCAACGACCGCCGGACCATCGTGGCCGCCCGCTGGGAGTACGACCTCGACGCGTTCACCACGTGGCGCACGCAGCTCGGCTTCGACGAGCGCAACTTCGATCAGCCGTTCTACACGACCGCGTCGCGGGGCTCCTACCCGTCCTGGAACTTCCTGACCGACCTGACCCGGCGGGGCGACCTGCTCGGCCTGCCGGCGACGGGCTACGTCGCGCTCGCCTACAATACGATCGACAACCACATCACCACCTTCAACCGGGCCCCCTACGTCGGCCCGCGCCTGGGGGCGCTGATCGGCGATCAGACGGCAGTGCAGTCGAATCTCGGCGGCCGGGCGCGGCTCGAGCTGGGCCTGTCGGATCAGTGGACCGGCATCCTCGGGCTGAGCGCCGAGACCACGGCGATCACCGGGCGCAACGTCGCCTACGCGTACGCGGCGAGCGGGACGACGCGGACGGTGGCGGACGCGAACCGGTCCTTCCTCAACGTCGCCCCCGAACTGGCCCTCGTCTACCGGCCGGACGCGGCCTGGGCGCTGCGCGGACGGGTCGCCACCGGCTACACCACGCCGGCCGCCAGCAACCTGTTCATCACCCCGGCCGGGCTGCCCGGCAACAACACGCAGCTCCGGACGCAGGAGAACCTCGGCTTCGACCTCGGCGCCGAGTGGAGCCCGGTGACCGATCTCCGCCTGAGCGTGACCGGGTTCTACGAGTTCTTCCGCAACGAGCTGGTCTCGCAATCGCCGGGGGCCGGCCTCCTCGCCTACACGTTCAACGCGCCGGCCTCGGAGCATCGCGGCATCGAGGTCGGCGCCGAATGGGCCTTCGCGCCCGGCTGGCGCGGCACGCTGGCCTACACGTTCGACGACCAGATCTACACCCGCTACACCGAGCAGCTCAGCGCCGGCAGCCTGAGCCGGTCCTTCGACCGGGCCGGGAACCGGATCCCCGGGGTTCCGGCCCACCAGCTCCTCGCCCGCCTCGGCTACGACGTGCCGAGCGGCCCGCTCGCGGGTCTCGGCGCCTTCGTGGAGACGGTCGTCCAGGGCGATTTCTACCTCGACAACGCCAACCTGCTGAAGGCGCCCGGCTACGCGGTGGTCAACGCCAACCTGCACTACGCCACGGAGCTGACGGGCGGCTACGCGAAGCGGCTGAGCCTGTACGTCGAGGTGCGCAACCTGTTCGACACGACCTACGTCGCCTCCGCGCAGAACCTCGCCAACAGCATCAGCGGCACGACCGGCCTCCAGAACGGCGCCGCCGTGCTGGCGACCACCACCGGATCGGTCTTCGCGGGCGCTCCGCGGAACATCGTCGGCGGCATGCGGCTGGCATTTTGATAACCGCGCGGCGGCTCGCGCGTGGTGTCGCAGTCGAGCGTGCACTATGCTTCGGCAGTCGATCGCAGGGCGGGGCCTGAGCGCGCGGCGGGGCCGTGGGCGGGGATGTGGCGCGATGGTCCGATGAGGCGGCGAACCGTACTCGCTGGGTTGCCCCTGGCGCTCGCCGGGTGGCCGCGCGCCGTACTGGCACAGGGTCAGGCCCATGTCGCGGCCCTCTGGCCGTTCGCGGAGGGCGATCCCGAGGGCCGGGTGCTGGCGGAATCGTTCCACGCCGGCCTGCGCGATCACGGTCATCCCGATCAGCGGGTCGACGATCGCTGGACCGGGGCCGACCGCGAGCGCACGCGTCTCCTCGCGGCCGAACTGGTGGCCGCACACCCGCAGGTGATCTTCGCCTACCTCAGCGCGCAGCTCACGGCCGTGGCGGCCCTGACGAAGCAGATCCCGATCGTGTTCGTTGGCGCCTCGAACCCGGTCCGCTTCGGGTACGTGGAGAGTCTCCAGCGCCCGGGCGGCAACATCACCGGCTTCACGCTCTACGAGGCGCCGCTGGGCGGGAAATGGGTGGCGGCCCTCAAGGAGGCCGTTCCGAGCCTCAGGCACGTCACCCTGCTGTCCAATCCGAGCACCGAGATCCGCGGCGAGAACCTCTACGCCGAGCCGTTCCGCGCCACCGCGGCCGCGCTCGGGATCGAGCCGGTGGTGGTGAAGATCGACAAGGCGGCCGAGATCGAGCCCGTGATCGCCGCGCTCGCGCGGCGCGGCGACGGGGGCCTGATCGTCGCCCCCGGCACGTTCAGCGAGGCCAACGGCGACCAGATCGTCGCGCTCACCACGAGTCTCCGGGTCCCCGCGGTCTTCGCGATCCGCCGTTTCGCCTATCGGGGCGGCCTGATGTCGTACGGACCGGATCCGGTGGAGACGGTCCGCCGGGCCGCCGCCTATGTCGGCCGCATCCTGCGCGGCGAGAACCCCGCGACCCTGCCGGTCCAGGCGCCCACGAAGTTCGACTTCATCGTGAATCTCAAGACGGCCCGCAGCATGGGCGTGACGATCTCGTCGGCGCTCCTCGCCCAGGCGGACGAGATCGTCGAATGACGGCGCCGCGCCCGCCCGCCGCCCCGCCGGCCGCGACAGCGCCGCCGCGCTGGTTCCGCCTGCCGCTCGCGGGGAAGTTCGCGGTGGCCTTCGTGGGCCTCGTCAGCCTCGTGCTGCTCATCAACGGCGCCGTCGACCTGACGCTGAACTATCAGGACGCCAAGCGGACGGCGATCGAGACGCAGCGCACCAAGGCGCGCGCCGCCGCCGAGCGCGTCGACGCCTTCCTGTCCTCGATCGAGGGTCAGATCGGCTGGACCACGCGCGCCGAGTGGCGGCGCGTCTCCCCCGAGCAGCAGCGCTACGACTTCATCCGCCTGCTGCGCCAGGCGCCGGCCATCACGGAGGTGGCCTACCTCGATCCGGCCGGCAAGGAGCAGCTGCGCGTCTCGCGGCTGGAGCCCGACGCCGTCGCCAGCGGCAAGGATTTCTCGACCTCGCCGCGCTTCACCCAGGCGCTCGCCCAGAAGACGTGGTTCGGCCCGGTCTATTTCCGGCGCGGCTCCGAGCCATACATGACCGTCTCGGTGGCCCATGCCGGCCGCGACCCGGGCGTGACCGTCGCGGAAGTCAATCTCAAGCTGATCTGGGACGTGGTCAGCGCGATCAACGTCGGCGAGCACGGCTACGCCTTCGTGACGACGGCGACCGGTCGCCTGATCGCGCACCCGGATCTCAGCCTCGTCCTGCGCGACACCGACCTGTCCGGCCTGCCCGAGGTCGCGGCCGCCCTGCCCGGCTCGCGGATGGCGGGTCAGGACTACGAGATCACGACCGGCCTCGACGGCGGATGGGTGCTGGCGGCCCACGCCACCATCCCGCGGGTCGACTGGATCGTCTTCGTGCAGGAATCGCTGCGCGACGCCATGGGGCCGGCGCTCGAATCCGTGATCCAGACCACGTCGCTGATGGGTCTCGGCGTCCTGCTGGCGGCGGTGGCGGGCACCTTCCTCGCGCGGCGCATGGTCGTGCCCATCCGCGAGCTCGAGGACGGGGCGGAGCGGTTCGGCGCGGGCGACCTGTCCGAGCGGATCGTGATCCGCACCGGCGACGAGATCGAGACCCTCGCGCACCGGTTCAACACGATGGCGAGCCGGGTTCAGGATTCCTACGAGACGCTCGAGGCCAAGGTGGAGGAGCGGACCCGCGACCTCAACCGGTCGCTCGACGATCTCCAGCGGGCGCAGAGCCGGCTCGTCCAGTCCGAGAAGCTCGCCTCGCTGGGACAGCTCACCGCCGGCATCGCCCACGAGATCAAGAACCCGCTGAACTTCGTCAACAACTTCGCGTCGCTCTCGAACGAGCTGGTGGACGAGCTGCGGGAGGTGCTCGAACCGACCACCCTCGACCCGGACACGCGCGCGGAGGTCGAGGAGCTCGCCGGCCTGCTCAAGGGCAATCTCGAGAAGGTCGTCCAGCACGGCAAGCGCGCGGACTCGATCGTCAAGAACATGCTGCTGCACTCGCGGACCGGGTCCGGCGAGCATCGCCCGGTCGAGGTCAACGCGCTGGTCGAGGAGAGCCTGAATCTTGCCTATCACGGGGCCCGTGCGGCGAAACCCGGCTTCAACGTGACCCTCGTGCGCGATTACGATCCGGCGGCCGGCCTCGCCGACCTGTACCCTCAGGAGATCACGCGGGTCCTGCTGAACCTGATGTCGAACGGGTTCTACGCCACCGAGAAGCGGGCCGCCGACGGCGAACCCGGCTATGCGCCGACGCTCTCGGTCGCCACCCGGGACCGGGGCGACAGCGTCGAGATCCGGGTGCGCGACAACGGCACCGGCATCCCGGACAGCGTCAAGGCCAAGATGTTCGACCCGTTCTTCACCACCAAGCCGGCCGGCGAGGGAACGGGGCTCGGCCTGTCGCTGAGCCACGACATCCTCGTCAAGCAGCACGGCGGGACGGTTGACGTCGCCACGGAGCCGGGTGCCTTCACGGAATTCATCATCACCCTGCCGCGGCAGAGTGTTACGCCGGACGCGCCGCCTCGGTCACCGACCGTGGCGGCGACAGAGCCGGTGACCGAGCCGGCGACCGAGACCGAGAGCCAGCCATGAACGTCCTGATCCTCGTCGTCGATGACGAACCCGACGTGACAGACCTGTTCCGGCAGCAGTTTCGCCGCGAGCTGCGCGCCGGACGCTTCGCGATGGCCTTCGCGCACTCGGCCGCGGAGGCCCTGGAGCGGATCAACGGTTCGAACGAGCCGAGCCTGATCCTGATGCTGTCGGACATCAACATGCCCGGGATGACCGGCCTCGAATTGCTGCCGCTGGTGCGCGCGGCCCGGCCCGACGTGCCGGTGATCATGATTACGGCCTACGGCGACGCCGAGACGCGCGAGAAAGTCCGCGCCGCCGGCGCCGTGGGCCTGATCACCAAGCCGATCGACTTCGCCGTTCTGAAGGCCGAGATCGATCGCCGTCTGTCCGCCTTCGCGGGGACCGAATGACACCCGGCGTCCCGAGCGCCAAGATCCTCGTCGTCGACGACGAGCCGGATCTCGAGGCGCTGATCACCCAGAAGTTCCGCCGCCAGATCCGGCAGGGCCTCGTCACGTTCCTGTTCGCCCACGACGGGCAGGAGGCGCTGGACCGCCTGGCCGAGAGCCGCGACGTCGATCTGGTCGTCTCCGACATCAACATGCCGCGGATGGACGGGCTGACCCTGCTCGCCAAGCTGCAGGAGCTGGCCGAGCGCCCCTCGATCATCATCGTCTCGGCCTACGGCGACATGGCGAACATCCGCACGGCGATGAACCGGGGCGCCTTCGACTTCCTGACGAAGCCGATCGACTTCGCCGACCTCGAGACGACGATCGAGCGGACGCTGCGCCACGTCGAGGACCTGCGCGAGGGGCGGCGGCGGCAATCGCTCGCCGAGCGGGCCCACGCCTCCCTGGCCCGGTACTTCTCGCCGAACCTCGCCGAGCGGCTCGCGGGGGACGCGTCGGGCCTCGAACTCGGCGGCCACCGCCGCGACGTGGCCTCCCTGTTCACCGACATCGCGGGCTTCACCAGCCTGGTGGAGAGCCTCGACCCCGCGCAGCTCGCCGAGATCCTCAACGGCTATTTCGCCGAGATGACCGACGTGGTCTTCGCCCACGAGGGGACGGTGGCCAAGATCGTCGGCGACGCCCTGCACGTCCTGTTCGGCGCGCCGGGGGATCAGCCGGACCACGCGGCGCGGGCGGTGGCCTGCGCCCTCGCCCTGGACGAGGCGGCCGAGGGCTTCCGCGGGCGCTGGCGCGAGCGGGGAATCGAGATCGGCGTGACGCGGATCGGCGTCCATGCCGGCCCGGCGATCGTGGGCAATTTCGGCGGCGGCCGCTACTTCGACTACACGGCCTACGGCGACACCATCAACACGGCCGCCCGTCTGGAGAACGCCAACAAGGCCTTCGGCACGCGGATCTGCGTCAGCGACGCCGTCGTGATCCGCGCCGGCCAGTTCCGCGGCCGCCCCCTCGGCGACCTCCTCCTGCGCGGCAAGCAGACGGCCCTGCGCGCCTACGAGCCGCTGACGGAGGCGGCCTACGGCGACGCGCTGCTCGCCCAGTACCAGGACGCCTACGCCAAGCTCGATACCGGGGATGCCGGCGCCCTGGCCGCCTTCGCGGCCCTGGTCGGTCTGCGCCCCGACGACGGGGTCGCGGCCTTCCACCTGAAGCGCCTGCTGAACGGCGGCAGCGGCAGTCGGGTCGAGGTCCGCTGAGTCGCCGCGCGCGCCCGGCCTCCCCGTCGCCCGCCCCGATAGCCCCGCCTTAAGGCAGCGCCTATTACCGTCCGAGGGCGCGCGATCGGAATCCCTCCCGATCGGCGATGCTCGGAACGGGTTCGGACGGGAGACCGGCGCATGAGACGGCGCGACGTCATCGCGGGCCTCGGCGGCGCGGCCGCGTGGCCGGCCCTCGCCGCCGCGCCGGCGAAGGGTCAGCGTCGCCTGGGGATCCTGCTGGTCTACGGCGAGGCGCATCCCGACAGTCCCGTCATCGTCGAGACGCTGAAGGAGAGCCTGAAGCGGGCCGGCTGGATCTGGGGTGAGAACCTCACGGTCGACCTGCAGTACGGCAACGGCGACGCCGAGCGGATGCGCGTTCAGGCGGAGGAGATCGTCGCGCGCGTGCCCGACGTGGTGCTCGCGCAGGGCGTCGTCGGCGCGACCGCGCTCCAGCGGGCGACCGCGACGATTCCGATCGTCTTCATGATGCTTCAGGACCCGGTCGGCGGCGGCTTCGTGACCAACCTGTCGCGGCCCGGCGGGAACCTCACCGGCTTCACCAACTTCGACTTCGTCCTCGTCGGCAAGTGGCTGCAGCTCCTGAAGGAACTCAGCCCCGGCGTGACGCGGGCGCTCGCCCTCATCAATCCCGATTACCGGGCGCGCTTGGCGGGCTACACGGCCGAGATGGCCCGGATCGGCCCGGTACTCGGGATCGACGCCCGGATCGCGGGCGTGCACGACGCGGCCGAGATCGAGGCGGCGATCGCCGGCTTCGCCACCCAGCCGAAGGGCGGCCTCATCGCGCTGCCGGACGCGGTGACCGGGGTGTACGGCCAGCTGATCGTCGATCTGGCGGCCACCTATCGCCTGCCAGCCGTGTACGCCTACGCGGCTCCGGTCCATCTCGGCGGCCTCGCCGCCTACACGACGAGCGTCGAGCAGGACGTGCAGCGGGCGGCGGGCTACATCGATCGGATCCTGCGCGGCGCGGTGGTCGGCGACCTGCCGGTGCAGGCGAGCGAGCGCTTCATCACCCTGCTCAACCTGACGACGGCCGCCTCCCTGGGGCTGACCATCTCGCCCTCGCTGATGGCGAAGGTGGACGAGCTGGTCGAGTAGCGGCCGCCGGAGCCGGTGCCGGTCGTCGCGGCGGCACCGCCGCGACGAC
>NZ_JBKFBI010000192.1:0-8466 GCF_053346095.1 Methylobacterium sp. A52T
CGCGCGCGCAGGCGGCGGCCCAGGCGCGGCGCTGGCGGGAGGGGGCGCTGACCGCGGCGGTGTCGCGCACCGCGACGGCGGCGGAACGCGCCGACGAGGACGCGCGCTGCGCCGCCGAGGTGGCCGAGGGGGCGGCACCGTTCCTGACCGGAACCTGGGCCGAGGCCTGCACGATCCTCGCGGAGACCCTCGCCATCGGCCGGCAGGCGCCGGAGATCGCCGTCGCCGGCGCCCGTCGGCGCATGGACGCGGCGCGCGCCCGGGTGCCGGCCTGATCAGGCCGCCGCGGGCGCGGCGTCGAGATCGAAGTCGATGGTGCCGCAATTCTCCAGGAACGTGCCGGTGAGGTGGTAGAAGAACGTCCCGTGGCCGACCACCGCGATCGTGGTCTCCGGCCGGGCCCGCAGCCAGTCGCGGAACGCCGCGACCCGGGCGTCGAACAGGGGGCGGGGCTCCACCGGGTAGCCGCCGACCTCGCAGCCCGGCTCCGCGTGCCACCAGACCTCGGGCAGGTGCCCGACATCGAGGTGGGGGAATTCCGCGGCGATCTCCGAGGCGGCCCGGCCGACATCGCAGCTGCTCTCCTGGCACTCGCGGTGCAGCACCTCGACCAGCACCCGCGGCCGCCGGGGATGCTCGCCGAACAGGATCGCCGCGGTCTCGATGGCGCGGGTCAGGGGCGAGACCACCACGAGGTCGAAGGGGATCGGCCGGAGCCGCTCCCGCGCCGCGCGGGCCTGGGCTTGGCCCAGTTCGGTCAGGCGGGCGTCGGGCAGGCCGGGATCGCCGCCCCCGTGCCGGTGTGCGGCGTTGAAGGTCGACTGCCCGTGGCGGATGCAGACGATGCGGGTCTTGTCCTGCATGGATCTCGAAGACGTTCCGGAGAGGGAATGGCGGACCGGACCGCTCACGCGAAGCGGCCGCCGCGCTGGATGACCTCGATCTTGTAGCCGTCCGGGTCGGTGGCGAAGAAGAACCGCGCGAGCACGTCGTCCCCGTGCTTGAGGGTCTTGACGTCGGTGGCCGTGAAGCCCTCGCGCCGGTGCCGGGCGTGCTCGGCCTCCACGTCGTCGACCACGAAGGCGATGTGCCCGTAGCCGTCGCCGAGATCGTAGGGCTTGTCGCGGCCCTTGTTCACCGTGAGCTCCAGCTCGAACGGCGAGTCCGGATCCCGCATGTAGACGAGGGTGAAGTCCGGGAAGTCGAACCGGCCGGACACCGCGAGACCGAAGGCACGGGCATAGTAGTCGCGCGCGCGCTCCTCCTCGAGGACGCGGATCATGGCGTGGACGGGCTTGGACATGCGCGCGGAGTTCCGTGGGCACGCCGGCGGCGTGCAGCGCCCCCTATGTGGCGCGATCCGCAGCCGCGAAAAGGCCGGTGGCGCGGCGCCGGGGTCGCGCCCCGGGCAATCGCTCAGGAGCGGTCGAAGAACCGGGCCTGAACAGACCGATCCGATATCTCTCATCCTAGATCAATATCTGTTTTTTAAATCGTTCCAATGAATGTATTGGAGTCAATATATAGAGGTTTATTCTGACATAAAATATCCGAATAGGTACCAACACACAACCTGAATTGCAAAATGAAAATCATCATTGACAAGATTGCGCTTCCAATGCTTCATCGACATCGACGACCAGAGTGAATCCCATGAGATCATGAGGCCGATCATCGATCGAGTGAAGGGATTTAAGGACAGTGCTGCGCTTATCTAATATCAATATACTTCCAAAAATTGCTGCCGTCATCGCGCTGATAAGCGCGATTGTCGGCGGATGTATCTGGTACGCCCAGGCGCGGATGACGGTCATCGACGACCGCTACAGCGAGTTCCTCGCCCGCGAGGCGACGGCGGTGGCGGAGGCACGCAGGCTGAACCGCCTGGTGATCGAGTTGAACTACTGGGTCTACCGGATCATCGCGGAGACCGATCAGGGCCAGATGCAGGCCGCCAACAGGGGCTTCGAGGCCGCGCTGCCCGCGGTGAGGGTGCTGCTTCCGAGCCTGCGATCGCACGCGCCGACCTTCGCCGCGCGCGTCGATGAGCAGGCCGCGCGGATCGAGCGCTATCTCACGGACGTGAGCGAGGTCCGACGGCTGGGCACCGCCAATCAGAACGAGCAAGCCATCGCGCTGATCCACACGGCGATCGACCCGACGTTCTCCGGCTTGCTGTCCGACGGCAACCGGATGGCCGAGGACATCGATACGTACATGCAGAAGGGCTCGGGCGACCTGACCGATCAGACCAACGAGACCCGCCGGACGCTGATGATCGTCAGCGGTCTCGGCATGCTGGCGGGGCTGCTGGCGGCGGTGTTCATCGCCACGGTCGGGATCACGCGGCCGCTCGACCGCCTGGTCAAGGTCCTGCAGCGGATGGCGCAGGGCGAGATCGAGGCCGAGATCACCGAGGCCGCCCGAAGGGACGAGGTGGGCGCCGTCGGCAAGGCCGTCGAGGGCATCAAAGCCATGGTCGCCCGCAAGGCCGCCGAGGAAGCCGAGATGAAGCGCCGCGCCGACGAGGCGGCAGCGGCCGCGCGCAGGCGGACCATGGTGGAACTCGCCGACGGGTTCGAGCGGGCCGTGGGCAGCATCGTCGGGATGGTCTCGTCCTCGGCCACCGAGTTGCAGGCCACGGCCCAGACCATGACGTCGAGCGCGACCGAGACGGCCAGCCAGTCCACCACGGTGGCGGCCGCCGCCGAGCAGGCCTCCGCCAACGTCCAGACCGTGGCGGCCGCCGCCGAGGAGCTGGGCACCTCCGTGCAGGAGATCGGCCGGCAGGTCCTCGGCTCGGCCAACCTCGCGCAGGCGGCGGTGGGCGAGGCGGACGAGACCCAGCACCTCGTTCAGGCGCTCAGCCAGGCGGCGACGCGCATCGGCGACATGGTCGGGCTCATCGCGAACATCGCCGGCCAGACCAACCTGCTGGCGCTCAACGCCACGATCGAGGCGGCGCGGGCCGGCGAGGCCGGCCGCGGATTCGCGGTCGTCGCCGCCGAGGTCAAGGAACTCGCCGGCCAGACCGCCCGGGCCACCGAGGAGATCAGCCAGCAGATCGGCCAGATCCAGGGCGTGACCGGCCAGGCGGTCTCGGCCATCGACACGATCGCCGCCCGGATCCGCGAGATCGACGCGGTCGCCGCCACCATCGCGGCGGCGGTCGAGGAGCAGGGCGCGGCCACGCAGGAGATCGTGCGCAACGTCTCGCAGGCGGCGGCCGGCACCGACGAGGTGACGAGCAACATCGCCGGCGTGGCGCGGGCCTCGGAAGAGACCGGCGCCGCGGCAGCCCAGGTTCTGGGGGCGGCCGGCGAACTGTCGCGCCAGTCCGAGCACCTGGGCGCCGAGGTCTCCCGCTTCCTCGGGTCGGTCCGGGCGGCCTGAGGCCGATCAGCCGCCGACCCGCAGGACCTGCGTCCGGGTGCCGGCCTGCGCGAAGGCGTCCGGGTCGGCGCCGGTCATCCAGACCTGCCCCGGCAGGGCCTCGAGGGCCTCGAACAGGCCGGCCCGGCGGCGGGGATCGAGGTGGGCCGCCACCTCGTCCAGGAGGATCAGCGGGGCGATGCCGCTCATGGCCCGCACCAGCCGCGCGTGGGCGAGGACGAGACCGATGAGCAGCGCCTTCTGCTCGCCCGTGGACGCCGTCCCGGCTGGCACGTCCTTCGGGCCGTGGCGGACCACGAGATCGCTGCTCTGCGGCCCGATCAGCGTGCGGCCGGCGGCCCGGTCCCGGTTGCGGCCGTTGCGGAGCGCCATGCGGTAGCGGTCCTCGGCCTCGAGGGCCGGCCAGACCGCGACCAGATCGTCGAGGTCGCCCTCGAGGCGGACGGCCGCCCAGGGGAAGGGCTGCGCGTCGTCCCGGGTCTCGGCGATCAGCCGGTCGAGGCGCTCGGCGGTCTCGCGCCGGGCGAGGGCCACGGCGACGCCGAGTTCCGCGACCTCCCGCTCCACCGCGTCGAGCCAGCGGTCGTCGTCGGGCCGCTCCTCCAGCAGGCGGTTGCGCGAGCGCAGGGCCCGCTCCAGGGCGGAGACCCGGGCGCCGTGGGCGGCGTCGACCGCCAGCACGAGACGGTCGAGGAACCGCCGCCGGTCTCCGGCCGCCCCGCGGAACAGGCCGTCGAGGTCGGGGGTCAGCCAGACGACCCGCAGGAACTCGCTGAACGCCACCGGCGAGGCCGCGGTGGCGCCGTCGATCCGGCACAGCCGGCTCGCGCGCCCGTCGGGACCCGGCGGCTCGAGCCCGGTGCCGAGCCGGTGCTCGGCGCCGTCGCGGTCGAGGGTGAGCGAGACCGCGAATCCGCCCGGGCCGCCGCTGCGCGCCATGGCGGCGAACTCCGCCCGGCGCAGGCCCCGGCCCGGCACGAACAGCGAGAGCGCCTCGAGCAGGTTGGTCTTACCCGCGCCGTTCTCCCCGACCAGCGCGACGAAGCGGGCCTCGGGCGTCAGTTCGAGGTCCGCGTGGTTGCGGAAATCGCGGGCGATCAGGCGGGTGACGCGCAGGCTCGACCCGTCGAGCTCGTCCCGCGGATCGCGGATGTCGCTCATCGGTGAACCGAGGGGTGAACCGAGGGGCCGAGACGCGCCGCGCTCAACCGTCCCTTGCTGTCTGACATCCCATCCAACCACCTCGCCCCGCGGCGCCCGCGTCAGCGGGCCGCGCGAGCGGGCTCCAGAAACCACATCGCCGTCCCGGGACCTCCCGCGCGGCCCCCCGCTTCACTCCGGCACCTCGGGACCAGGGCGGGACCGGGATCCGCGCGGCCGCCTCAGACCCGCATCGGCATCAGCACGTACAGCGCCGGCGCGCCCTCGCGGTCCTGGATCAGGGTCGGCGAGCCGGGATCCGCGAGCTTGAACAGAGCGGTGTCGCCCTCGAGCTGCGCGGTGATGTCGAGGAGGTAGCGGGCGTTGAAGCCGATATCGAGGCCGGCCGCCTCGTAGTCGACGTCGAGCTCCTCGGTGGCACTGCCCGAATCCGGGTTGTTCACCGAGAGCGCGAGGCGCCCTTCGGCGAGCCCGAGCTTCACCGCGCGCCCGCGCTCCGACGAGATCGTCGAGACCCGGTCGACTGCCTTCGCGAAGGCGTCGCGCTCGACGGTCAGCCGCTTGTCGTTGTTGGCCGGGATCACCCGCTGGTAATCCGGGAAGGTGCCGTCGATCAGCTTGGAGATCAGCGTCAGTCCGCCGGCGAAGCGCAGGCGGATCTTCGCGGGCGACAGGTCGACCGCGACGGTCTCGCCGCCGTCGTCGAGGAGCTTCTGGATCTCGGCGACCGCCTTGCGGGGCACGATCACACCCGGCATGCCGACGCTGCCCTGCGGGGCCGGGATCTCGACGCGGGCGAGCCGGTGGCCGTCCGTCGCCACCGCCCGCATCGCCGGGCCGTTCTCGGTCTCCAGCGTGTGCAGGTAGATGCCGTTCAGGTAGTAGCGGGTCTCCTCGGTGGAGATCGCGAACTGCGTCTTCTCGATCAGCCGCTTCAGGTCGGCGGCGGCGATCTCGAAGCCGTGCGGCATCTCGCCGGCGGCGAGGTCCGGGAAGTCGCCCTCCGGCAGGGCGCCCAGGGCGAAGCGCGAGCGTCCGGACCGGATCGTCATCTGGCCGGACTCGCCGCCGGTCTCCAGGGAGACCTGCGCGCCGTCGGGGAGCTTGCGCACGATGTCGTAGATCACGTGCGCCGGCACGGTCGTGGCGCCCGCATCCGCCACGTCCGCCGGCACGCTCTCGGTCACCTCGATGTCGAGATCCGTGGCCCGCAGCTGGAGACCCGACCCTTCCGCGCGCAGGAGCACGTTCGACAGGATCGGGATCGTGTTGCGGCGCTCGACGACCCGGTGCACGTGGCCGAGCGACCTGAGCAGGGCCGCGCGCTCGACAGTGACTCTCATCGCAATACTCAAGTGATAGGGACGGCGCCGCGGCCGGCGACCGTCGCGGAATATGGCCGTTCAGCTTGGCGAAGGGGACAGGGGAACGCAAGGCCGCCGTCGGTGCACCGCACAGCGACCTCCGCGTCCAGGGCGGATGCGCATGTCCGGAGCGGGGTATCGGCCCCCGGCGGCCCGTGCGAAAGCGCCGCGACCGACCCGGATCCCCCCGTCCCGATCATGCTGCAGACCATCGACCCCGCGGGCAACACCGCAGACCCCTCGCAGTCCGCCCCGAGCGCCCCCCCGAGCGCTCGGCGTATCCTCGCCGCGAGCTTCGTCGGGACGGCGATCGAGTTCTTCGACTTCTACATCTACGCCACCGCCACCGCCCTGGTGATCGGCCCGGTCTTCTTCCCCGCCGGCGCGCCCGGCGTGCAGCAACTCAGCGCCTTCGCGACCTTCGCCATCGCGTTCATCGCGCGCCCCGTCGGCGCGGCCCTGTTCGGGCATTTCGGCGACCGGGTCGGCCGCAAGGCGACGCTGGTGGCGTCCCTGCTGATCATGGGCATCTCCACGGTGCTGATCGGCTGCCTGCCGACCTACGCGTCGGTCGGCTGGTGGGCGCCGGCGGCGCTGTGCATCCTGCGCTGCGGGCAGGGGATCGGGTTCGGCGGCGAGTGGGGCGGCGCGGCGCTGCTGGCGGTCGAGAACGCGCCGCCGGGCCGGCGCGCGTGGTACGGCATCTTCCCGCAGCTCGGGGCGCCGGTCGGCTTCATCCTGGCCAATCTCGGCTTCCTCGCCCTCAGCTTCGGCCTGACCCCGGAGAGCTTCCAGGCCTGGGGCTGGCGCCTGCCGTTCCTGGCCTCGGCGGCGCTCGTCGGCGTCGGGCTCTACGTGCGCCTGAAGCTCACCGAAACGCCGGCCTTCAAGGCGGCGCTCAGCCAAGCGCGACCGGAGCGCATGCCCTTCGCCACCATGCTGACCCGGCACGGACACGCCGTCCTGGTCGGCACCTTCGCGATGGTGGCGGTCTACGCGGTGTTCTACCTCTCGACCGTCTTCGCCCTGGGCTACGGCACCGGCACCCTCGGCTACAGCCGGCCGACCTTCCTGCTGTTCGAGTGCATCGCGGTCTGCTTCATGGCGCTGGGCACCGTCTTGTCGGGGGCCGCGGCCGACCGCTTCGGCCGCCGGCCGGTGCTGCTCTCCGGCATGGCCGTGACGTTCCTGCTGGGCTTCCTCATGGGGCCGATGCTGGGCCATGCCGCCGGCACGGGCACCTGGCCGCCGGTTCTCGGCTTCCTGTGCCTCAGCCTCCTGACGATGGGGTGGGTGTTCGGACCGATGGGCGCCGTCCTGCCCGAGCTGTTCCCGACGCGGGTGCGCTACACGGGCGCCTCGGTGACCTACAACCTCGCGGGGATCCTCGGGGCCTCGGGCGCGCCCTACATCGCGCAGCAGCTCGCGGCCTACGGCGGCATCGGCTTCGTCGGGTTCTACCTGGCGGGGGCCGCGATCCTCAGCTTCCTCGCCGTGCTGGCCATGCCGGAGACCGCCGGCCGCTGACGGGACGGGCGGGCGCCGGCCTCAGCGGCCGGCACGATCCTGAGCCGCCGTGACGGTAGGCTCGAAGCGCCCGAGGAAGCGGGTCCGCTCCCACAGCTCGATCGCGTCGCGCCCGACCATCGCCCGGGCGCGGCGGCGCGCCTGCGTGTCGTCCTCGGCCGACAGGATCTCGGCCGCGCGGACGCGGCCGGCCCGGTCGAGCCGGAAGGCCCTGTAAGCGCGGCTCCGGTGAGCCGTTCCAGCATCCAGCGCGAGCATAGCGACATCCTCCGGGCCGGAACGTCCCGGAAGACGGTTAACCATCGGTAAATCGCGGTTCTCGCGATCGAGGACGCGGTCCAGACGCGCCCGCTCGGCGGGGGCGGAGCTCCTCAGCTCCGCTTGTCGAGCGGGCGACCGAGCAGGCGGGCGAACTCGGCCTCGATCTCCTCCACCGAGAACGGGTTGCCGGATCCCTTGGCGTCGGGCGTGGGCGCGGACGACGGCGGCGGCGGGGCCGGCACGGGCGGAGCGGGTTCGACCTTGGGCATCGCCGGCGGCGGCACGGGCTTGGCCGGAGGCGGAGGCGGAGGTGGAGGCGGCGGGGCCTCCGGCTCGTCGACCGGGGCGGGGGCGGGCACTGGCTCGACCGGGACGCTCGCCATCGCGGCGGCCAGCGGATCGACGCCCTCGGGCACCGGCGGGGCGGGCGCGGGTTGCGGCGGCGGCGTCACGGCCGAGGACGAGCGCGACAGGGCGGCCTGGAGTTGGCGGGCCATGTCGGACAGGACCACCGGATCGACCGACTTGCGCTCGGAGGGCACCGCGAGGCTCGGGGCCAGACGGGCGGGCTCCGGCTCCGCCGGTGCCGGCTCGGGCCTGCGCTCGGAGGCCGGGTTGGGTCGCGGCTCGATCAGCGGCGGCGCGGTCCGGCTCAGGATCCGCCGCGGCGCGACCGGCTCGCGCGGCGGGGGCGCGGGCGGCTCCACCGCCGGCGGCGCGATCGGCGGCGGCACCATCGGCGGCGGCACCACCGGCTCGG
>NZ_JBKFBI010000193.1:0-8455 GCF_053346095.1 Methylobacterium sp. A52T
CCGCGCGGCGGCGCCCCCCCAGAGGGGGCCCCCCCCTCCCCCGTCCAGGCGGGCCGAACGCGGCCCCCGTCCTCGCGAGCGCGGCGGCGCGGAAGCTCGACGGCCGGCCGACGATGCGGCCGGCCCGGGATCGAGCCTCAGCCTATAGCCCAGAAGAGCGGCAGGGCGCCCGCCAGGAACAGCGCGGAGGAGATGAGCACGGCGACGCGCTCGCGATGGCGGAGGATGAGGGCGTGGGGCTGGGCGAACATGGGATGGCGGAGCTGAGGGAGCCGGATCGGAGGTGCGCGGTCACGCTGGCATCCGAACCTTGACGGATCGGGGGCAGGTCGCGTCATCCACAGGCGGTCGTCGGCGGGTGTCGCGGCCGTGCCACAGAGGCGGGCGGCAGGGCCGCCGCTCGGCGCTCCGCACCGGTACGGCGACGGGCGTCCGGGCCGTCGCCGGATCGCCGGGGCGGCGCGGCGCGCCTCAGGCGACGGCCGAGTCGGGGCGGCCGGGCGGCACGAAGGTTTCGGGCGCGTCGATCTGCGCGGCGAACCGCTCGATCGGCTGCGGCCTGCTGATCAGGTAGCCCTGGACCTCGTCGCACGCCTCCGCGGCCAGGAAGCGCATCTGCGCGTCCGTCTCGACGCCCTCCGCCACGACGCTCATCCCGAGGCTGCGGCCGAGCCCCAGAACCGCCCGCACGATCACCGCCGCCTGCGGGCTGACCTCGACATGGCCCACGAAGGACCGGTCGATCTTGATCTTGTCGAAGGGGAAGGCCTGCAGCGTCGCGAGGGACGAGTAGCCGGTGCCGAAATCGTCCATCGCGATGGACACGCCGAAGGCCTTCAGCCGGCGCAGGATGCCGAGCGCCCGCGCCATGTCGTTGATGATCAGGGTCTCGGTGATCTCGAGTTCCAGCCGCGTCGGCGCGAGGCCCGTCTCGGTCAGGATGGCCAGCACGCGCTCGGGCAGATCCGCCTGCTGGAACTGTCGCGGCGACAGGTTCACCGCCACCTTCAGCGGGTGCGCCCAGCGGGCCGCCTCCCGGCAGGCGGCCCGGAGCACCCACTCGCCGAGCGGCAGGATCAGCCCGCTCTCCTCCGCCAGGGGGATGAAGGCGTTCGGCGGCACGAGGCCGCGGGTCGGATGCTCCCAGCGCACGAGCGCCTCGAACCCGAGCAGCCGGCCGGTGCCGGTGCTCACCTGCGGTTGATAGTGCAGGATGAGCTCGTCGCCCTCGATCGCCTGGCGCAGGTCGCGCTCCAGGTCGCGCCGGGCCGCCTCGGCCGCGTCCATCGCGGGCTCGAACACGCGGTGGGTGTTCCGTCCCTCGGTCTTCGCCCGGTACAGGGCGAGGTCGGCGCGGCGGACCAGCGTCTCGCTGTCGAAGCCGTGGCCGGGCGCCCGGGCGATGCCGACGCTCAGGCCCACCTTCAGGCGCTGCTTGCCGAAGGGGATCGGCGCCTGGACGGCCGCGATCAGGCGCGCCGCCAGGGTCTCCGCGCGGGCGGGGTCGTCCGCATCGGTCACCAGCACGGCGAACTCGTCGCCGCTGAAGCGCGCCACCATGTCGTCGGCCCGCAGCACCGCGCGGATGCGGTGGGCCACCGCCCGGAGCAGGAAGTCCCCGGCCGCGTGGCCGAGGCTGTCATTGACGGCCTTGAAGCGGTCGAGGTCGAGGCACAGCACCGCGCAGGTGCCGCCGTTCAGGTGCAGGTCGGCGAGCCGGATCTCGAGCCGCTCATAGAACAGGGCGCGGTTGGGCAGGTCGGTGAGGCCGTCGTGGCGCGCCATGTGGGCGACCTGCCCCTCGGCGGCCTTGCGGGCGCTGATGTCGATCTGGGTGCCGATGAAGCGCACCGCGCGGCCGTCGGCGGCGCGCGCCACCACCTTGCCGCGCGTCATCATCCAGGCCCAGGAGCCGTCCTTGCGGCGCATGCGATGCTCGGACATGTAGGTCGGCGCCCGCCCGCTCAGGTGCTCGATCAGGGCCCGCTCGGCCGCGCCCGCATCCTCCGGGTGGAGCAGGGCCCGCCACGTCCGCGCGTGGCTCGCCAGTTCTCCGGGCTCGTAGCCCAGGACCCCCCACCAGCGGTCGGAGGACCACGCCTCCCCGGTCGTGAGGTCGCAGTCCCAGAGACCGTCGCTGCCCGCATCCTGCGCCAGGGCGAGGCGGGTCTCGCTGACCTGCAGCGTCTCCTCGGCCCGCTTGCGCGCGGTGATGTCCGTGAAGGTCCGCACCGCACCGCCGTCGGGCAGCGGCACGGTGCGGATCTCCAGCACGGTGCCGTCGGGGCGCTCGCGCTCGTAGGTGTGGGCGCGGCACTCCAGGCCGCCCGCGGCCACCCAGCGCTGCAGGGTCGCGCTCGCCTTCCCGAACTCGCCCCGCGCGATCTGGTATTGCCGCACCGCCTCGAAGGTCGGGCGGGACCGCATCAGGTCCGGCGGCAGGTCGAGCAGCGCGAGGGCGCGGGCATTACAGACCTGAACGACGCCGGCGGCGTCGATCATCATCAGTCCCTGATCCATCGTGTCGAGAACGGTGTCGAGGAGCTTCGCCTTCTCCCGCAGCGCGACCGTCCCACTGTTCATACCCGGGGATCCCAATCGTCCGCCTGGGCGAACATTCTGCTGGACGGTGCGAGGTCCCACCGGCGCGGACGGTACCATCGGGGAGCTTTCCGGATTCTTTCCGGAGGCCCGCTTTCAATCGCTGCGTGAACTTCCGCGACGAGGCCGGGAGGAGGCCGGGGCGCGGGTTCCCGAGGCGCCGTCCCGGGCCTTGCCGGGCGGCCCGCGGAGCCCTCTGATAGGCGGCGCGCAGCGGGGACCGGGCCATGGCCGTGAGGCGGATCGTCACCAACATCCGGACGACGCAGATCGAGGCGGCGCGGTCCTTCTACGCGGAGGTGCTTGGCCTGGAGGTGGTCATGGATCACGGCTGGATCCTGACCTTCGCGGCCCCCGGGATGTCGGCGACGCCGCAGATCAGCGTGGCCAGCGCGGGCGGCTCGGGCACACCGGTTCCCGACATCTCGGTCGAGGTCGACGACTTGGCGGAGGTCCTCGCCCGCGTGAGGCGGGCCGGCCTGCCCGTGCTGTACGGTCCGGCCCGGGAGCCCTGGGGCGTGGAGCGGTTCTACGTCCGCGACCCGTTCGACCGGCTGGTCAACATCGTCGCCCATCGTGCGTGAGGCCGCGCGCGAGGCCCACCGTGAGGCCGGGCCGGCCGCTCACTCGGCCTCGTCCCGGACCAGGGAGATGCAGGTCCGCACCATCTCCTCGAGACGCAGATCCTTGGTGTCCCCGATATTGGCGGTCTCCTCCAGACAGCGCATGAAGTACGCCGCGTCCAGCTTGGGCGACAGCGTGTGGAAGGCCCGGCCCATCCGGGTCGAGAAATCGATCTTGTCGGTCGCGCTCGCCCGCGGCCACAGCGAGGCCTTGTCGTCCACGGTCAGGCGGGCGGCCCCCGCCGGCAGAGTCGCGCATGCCAGAGTCACTAAGACGATTATAAGCTTGGTCTGCATTGTAAATCTCCGATCCAGCGGCATAGAACTGCGCGACTCTTCGCAGCGGTGACGGTCGACGGACGCGCTGCTCCTGCGACAGGATGGGAGAAGCGATGCGCGCGATCCGTCTTTCCGGCCCGATCTCGGCCGGCCTCCTGGGTCTTCTGACGGCCCAGGCCCACGCTCAGGCGCAGCCCCCCGCGCAGCCCATCCCGCAGGCCATCCCGCAGGCCATCCCGCAGCCCCCGATCCAGCCCCAGGGACAGCCTTCGATGCAGGCGCAGGACCCGGCGGCCGCCGATCCGCGGCGCAATCAGGCGGCGAAGCTCGCGGGGCTCGCCGGTTTCGTGAACCTCGAATGCCCCGGCCTGCGCAGCGATCCCGCGCGCCTCAAGCAGACCGTCGAGGCCCTGGGCGTCGACGCGGCGAGCCTGGAGACCGGCGACCTGCACCTGACCGCGACCCGCTACATCGCGGCCTACCAGAAGGACGTCGCGGCCAATTGCCGGAAGGCCGAGGCGACGTTCGGGCCGCAGGGATCGATCGTTCCCGGCCTGATCGTGCCGCGGTAGCCCCGGCCCGCTGACGGCGGTCGTCCTCACACCGGGCGCCCGTCCCGCGACAGGGCGATGCGCAGGAGGTCGGCGAGGCTGCCGGCGCCGAGCTTCTGCTTCATGCCCGAGACGACGGCCGACACGCTCCGGTGGCTCATCGACAGGCTGTCGGCGATCGCCTCGTTGGACTTGCCCGCCCCCAGCAGCGACAGCACCTGAACCTCCCGCGCGGTCAGGCGCGCGAGGGGCGATTCCAGGAGCCCGGCATTCAGCATCGCGATCTTGGTCGCGACCTCGTGCGGCAGGTAGCTGTGCCCGGCCGACACGGTCGCCAGCGCCTCGTGGAAGCGCGTCACCGCCGTGTCCTTCAGGACGAAGCCGTGCGCCCCGCCCTCGATGGCGCGGGCGACGATCACCGGGTCGTCGTGCATGCTGAAGGCGAGGATCCGGGTCGCCGGCTCGAGGGCTCGCACCCGGCGGATCAGCGACAGGCCCGACAGCCCCTGGTCGCGGAAGCCCAGGTCGGTCACCACCAGCCCGGGCCGGTGGCGGTGGAAGGTGCGGTAGCCCGACACCACGTCCGCAGCCTCGTGGACCGCCCGGACGCCGGCATCCTCGGCGAGATGGCGGAAGCCGCGCCGCACGACCGGATGGTCGTCGACGATCAGCACCGCGTCGAGAACCCGCGGGCCGTCCCGCCCCACCGGACGGTCGGCCGAGGCCCGGGCGGCGCTCACGGCGTCCCCTCGCCGACCGGGTGCGGGCCGGCGAGGCGCGCCAGCGCGGCCGCGTGGTCGGCCCCCTGCATCCGGGCGTTGTAGTAGTGCTGGCACATCTCGCCGTAGAGGCTCTTGCGGCGGCCGCGCTCCGCCGCGATGCCGCCGAGACCGTCGAGGATCGCGCCGTAGCCCTCGCCGATGCCGGCCTCGGCCAGCATCTGGCCGAGCTGGACGGTGCGGTTGGCGATCATGCGCGGGTCCTCGATGAAGCCGTCGCGGGCTCCGGCCAGCGCCGTCGCCATCGCGCGCACGCGGGGATCGTCGGCCGGCAGGGCCTTGCCGGCCTCGCGGCCCGCGAGCCAGCGGGCCGGGTCGGTCCCGTCGGTCGGCGCGAGCCAGGCCGGCAGGGTGCCCTCGGCGGTGGTGGCCACCACCGCGCCGGCCTCGTCGGCGCGCGCGTCGGCGCGCTCGTCCGCCCCGCGGTCGCAGGCGCCGAGGGCCAGCAGGACCAGCCCGGACGCGATCCCGATGCGGCCGGCACGGCTCATCGCGCGGGCTCCCCCGCCAGGACCGTGCGCGGGCCCTCCGCCACCTTGATGCGCGCCGTCTCGCGCCACGTGGCGAGATCGATCACCGAGACGTCGTCCGAGAACCAGTTCGCCACGTAGGCAAGCGGACCGGCCACCGCGATGCCCTCGGGATAGGGGCCCACCGCCACGGTGGCGACGATCTCGAGCCGGGCCGCGTCGATCACCGTCACGGCGGCGGCGTGCTGGTTGGTGACCAGGATGCGGCTGCCGTCCCCGGTAACCGCCACGCCGTAGGGCATCCGGCCGGCCGGAACCGTGGCGCGGGCCCGCAGCGTCGCCGTGTCGATCACCGTGAGGTCGCCGCTGCGCACGTTGGCGACGTAGAGGCTCGCCTCGTCCGGTGCGAGCGCCAGGGCGAAGGGCGCTTCGCCGGTCGGGACCACGGCCACGCGGGCCATCGTCCCGGTGTCGATCACGCTGACCTGACGGCTCTCGCGGTCGGCGACGTAGAGCCGCCCGCGCCGGTCGAGGACGAGATGGGCCGGGTCGCGGCCCACCGCCGCGGCGCCCTCGACGGCGCCGGTCGCCGCGGAGATCTTCAGGACGCGGTCGCCCGACCAGTCGCCGACGTACAGGTGCGCCCCGTCCGGGCTCGCCGCGAGGCCGAAGGCCTGGCCGGGGACGGGCAGGCGGCGGGGCGGCTCGCCGGGTGCGACGACGGTGACGGCGCGCCCGTCCGGGTGGGTCAGATAGAGGCGGCCGGCCCGGTCGGGCGCCGCCGCCACCGGCGCCGGTCCGAGCGGGATCCGCCCGGCCACGGTCCCGGCCTCGATCCGCGCCAGCTCGGCCCCCTGCTGGCTGACGACCCAGACCGGGTCGCCGGCCGCGGACGCGACACTGGTCCCAGCGCCGGTCCCGGCCGCGACCGCGACCGCGAGCGTCGCGATCAGCCACAGGTGGCGCATGCGGGGCCTCAATGGGTCGTCCGGCCCTCGACGGCCGCCTTCAGACCCTTGAGCCCGTCCGCGAAGTAGCGGTTCATCGCCGTGCGCCCGGCCTCGTCGCTGAGATTCTCCGGCGGCTCGTTGCCGGTGTCGCCCCGGTAGAAGCGGCCGATCCACGAGACCTTGGAGCCGGTCCCGTCCGGGGTCACGGTGAGCGTCGCCGAGTAGGAGGAGACCGGGAGCGCCTTCAGGTCCGGGTCGGACATCCGGTACGAGTAGGTCCGGCCGTCGGCCAGCCACTCGTCCAGCCCCTCGACCAGGGTGCCGCCGGCCTTGAGGGTCACCCGGCGGGTCGTGCCCTCGACGTTGCCGCCACTGGCCTCGGCCTTGGCCACGTCCGGGTGCCAGCGCCCGATGCCGCCGAAATCGCCCACCACCTTCCAGACCGCCTCCGGGGGCGCCTGGATGGTGATCGACTGGTCGATCTTCTGCGGCGTCGGCCCGTGGGCCAGCGCCGCGCCGGCGAGGCCGACGACGGCGAGGCCCGCGGCGAGGGCCGGGGCGAGGGCCGGAAAGAGGGCGAGGGGCATCCGCATGGTCAGGTCCTGATCGCTCCGGCTGGAGCAGGGGTTGGAGCAGGGTGGGCCGCGCGCCCGCGGAGCGCGCGGAGGGCACGGGCGAGGGGCCCCGCCAGGAGGGCCAGGAGCGTCAGAGCCAGGGCCGCCGCCAGGAGGGCGGGCCGCGGGTCGAGGCGGCCGGGCAGCGGGCGCGGCGTCGCCGCGGCGCGCAGAGGGGCGGCGAGACCGCCCGGGCCGTCGAGATGGACGTAGCCGAGGCCGGTCTCGGCGGCGAGGCGCTTCAGGTAGGGCTCGCGGACCGACGAGAGGTGCTCGGTGCCGTGGGCGGCCTGGGCCCCGAAGGGGGCGTTGCGCGGGTTGTAGCCCTCGCGGGATTCCGCGTCGGCCGGGGGCGGCCCGGAGCGGTTCTCCTGCTGGACGTCGCTCTCGCCGAGGAAGCCCGTCTCGCGCCCGCGATCGTCGAAGCGCGGGATCGGCGACAGGCCGTAGCCGCCCGCGCCGACGATCAGCCCGCGCACCGCGCCGGGCCTGCCGTCGAAGGTCGGGCCGCCGGAGGTGGGCAGCGGCGGCGTCTCCTGGCCGTCGGTGAGGAACAGGAGGTCGGCGTCGATCTCCCCCGCCATGGCGACCGACCGGAACAGGCCGGCCGCGATGCGGCTGTCCCCCTCCCAGGCCATGCGCGGGTCGAGGGCCGCGATGGCGCCGTCCAACGGCGCGAAGTCGGCGCAGACCTCGACCGGCGTGAACAGCAGGAACGGCCGCCGGTCGGTGAACAGGCCGAGCGCCACCCGCGAGCCGCAGGGGAGGTCGGGCAGCGTCGCCCGCAGCGCCGCCTTGACGGTCTCGAGCCGGCTCACCGACCCGCCAGCGGCGGGATAGTCGCGCACCGCCATGCTGCCGGTGATGTCGACCACCGCCAGCACCGACACGCCGGTGCGGGTGACCGGGATCGGCGGCGCGACCAGGGCCGCCAGCGCCAGCGCGAGGGCGGCCGCCAGGGCGCGGAACCGCCCGTCGCGCAGGTTGCGGGCGACGAGAGGGGGCAGGACCGAGGGCGGGACGGGGGGAAGGACGCGCCGCGGGCTCACGGGCCGCCCCGCGGCTGGCCGGGGATGTCGGTCCAGATCTTCTTCGGCTCGGCGCGCAGCTCATCCCCGGTCTTGCGGTCGAATTCCGGGTAGTCGCGCACGAGGCGCGAGGCGACGTCGAGGTTGTACTTGGCGTCCCAGAACTCGGGCCGGGCCTGGAGGGCGCGGCGGTAATCCTGCCGCGCCAGCGTCACCTGGGGCGCGGCCTTGTCGAGGTCGCCCCGGCCGATCAGCGCGAAGGCCTGCCGCATCCGCGCGTTGCCGATGACGTACCGCGCCCGGGCCGCCTCCCGCACCGCGCCGGCGCGGTCGAGGGCGTCGAGGAGGGGCTCGGTCTCGCCGAGACGGTCCCGGGCGGCGAGGAAGCCGATCCGCGCCGCCAGAGCGGCGATCCGGTCGTCGTCGCGCGCGGCGCTCCAGCCCGAGACGGCGAACCACAGGGCGGCGGCCGCGAGGACCAGCGGCAGCGCGACCAGCAGGGCCGGCCGGACCCGGCGCCACGCCGCCGCCAAGCCGAGGCGGGGGCGGGCGGCGCGGCG